>DATIQP010000794.1:0-20905 GCA_035470765.1 Polyangiaceae bacterium
CGCCGTCGCAGCATCTTGGCCACGAGGCCGCCGAGCGGAGTGCCGATGCTCTCGGCGCGGCGCCGCGGGATGCCCTCGGCGACGATGCGCACGAGCTCCTGGTACGGGACCCCCAGCGGGATCGCGGGCTCGCCGGTGAGCATCCAGAACATGAGCAGGCCGACCTGGTAGATGTCGCTCTGCTTGCTCGTGTAGCCGCTCGCCACGACCTCGGGCGCCATGATCTTGTGGTGCACGACGTTGGGCCGCACGGCGGGCGCCCCGCGGAGCTCGTGGCTGATGCCAAAATCGCTGATCTTCACCGTCGGCCGGTCCACGGCGTGGACGATGAGCACGTTGCCGGGGTGGAGATCGTCGTGGACGATGTCGTTGTCGTGGAGAAACTGCACGGCGGCGAGGAGCTGCCGCGCCAGCTCGATCACCAGACCCTCCTGCATCGGCGCGCCGAGCATCTCGCTGAGCGAGTGCTCGCACTTCTCGAGCGCCATGAAGAACAGGTGGTCCTGCTCGAAGGCGTCGTGCATGTAGACGACGTTCGGGTGGCGCAGCGAGAGCAGCCGCTGCGTCTCGCGCGCCCACTCCTCGTAGACCTCTTGGTACGGGCGATTCGCGGGGCGGATCATCTTGAGGGCGTAGACCTGATCGAACGGCCCGACGCAGTCGTAGACGGCGCCGAACTCGCCCGAGCCCAGGATGCGCCTTACCTCGTACTCGCCGCGCTTGGAGACGAGCCGCGTCCCGACCTGCGGCAGGCGCACCACCAGGCGCTTGCCGGGGGCAGGCGCCGCCGAGCTCATGGTCGCCCCCGCGGTCGCCGCGGTGACGCCGCTCATCGTGCCCGAGAGCGACTGCGCCGGCATGGCGGGCTGCGAAGGCGCGGCGGCGGGGAAGGCCCCGCTCGACGTGGCGTTCGGCATGCTGCCGGGGGCCATCGGGATGCCCATCGCGGGCGTGGCGCGGTCGTACGGCAGCTGCGGCTGCGACTGCGGGGTCTGCGGGTTCGACTGCGGCTGCGACTGCGGCGACCCGGGCGCCGAGCCAGGCGGCGCCGGACTTTGCGGCCCGGTGGCATTCGCAGTGAGCTGCGGCGCGAACGGTGGGGGCGGAGGTCGAAGCGTCACTGGACGCAGACACGATAGCAAAGATGGTGCTTCGCGTCGTCCGGCGAGCCTTTCGAGATTTTGTTACCCTGCGAGGTCTCGAAGAGCCGTCGCGGCAAGAGCCGCGGAGCAGAAGACCATGCGGAGCAGGGGACCATCGCGGCAAAGCCGCGGAGCAGGGGACCGATGAGACACAAGACCCCCGAGCATCTCCGCCTCGAAGAGGCGCGCGAAGGGACCAAATGGCGGAGGTGGGGGACGTACCTGAGCGAGCGGCAGTGGGGCTCGGTGCGCGAGGACTACTCCGCGAACGGCGACGCCTGGAGCTACCTGCCCTTCGACAAGGCGCACCTGCGCGCGTACCGCTGGGGCGAGGACGGCCTGCTCGGTCTCTCGGACAACCGCGGCCTGATGAACTTCGCGGTCGCCCTCTGGAACGGCAAGGACCCCATCCTGAAGGAGAGGCTGTTCGGCCTCTCGAACCCCGAGGGCAACCACGGCGAGGACGTGAAGGAGGTCTACTACTACCTCGACGCGACGCCGACGCACTCCTACGCGCGTGCACTCTACAAGTATCCGCACCGCGAGTTCCCCTACGAGGAGCTGCGCGAGCGCGCCCGGCGCGCCGGCCGGCAGGACCCCGAGCCCGAGCTGATGGACACGGGCGTCTTCGACGGCGACGCGTACTTCGACGTGTTCGTCGAGTACGGCAAGGCGAGCACCGAGGACGTCCTCGTCAAGCTCACGATCGTCAACCGTGGCCCCGACGCAGAGCTCCTCGTCCTGCCGCAGCTCTGGTTTCGAAACACCTGGAGCTGGGGCGACGCCGCTGCCAAGCCGAACCTCTACCGCGGCGGCAAGGATTTCGTCGTCACCGAGCAGGAGCACCTGGGGCGCCGCCTCTGCTACGCCGAGGGCGCCGAGCAGATCCTGTTCACGGAGAACGAGACCCACAAGAAGGCGGCCTTCGGCGTCGAGGACGAGCAGCCCTACGTGAAGGACGCTTTCCACCGCTGGGTCGTGAACGGCGACAAGGAGGCCGTCTCGCCGCGCGAGGAAGGCACCAAGTGCGCGTTCGTCTACAAGCTCTCGCTGCGCGCCGGCGAGAGCCGGACGCTGCGCCTCCGCCTGCGCGACGAGCTCAGCGAGAAACCGTTCGCCGATTTCGACGAGCAGCTCGCCCTGCGCATCCGCGAGGCCGACGCCTTCTGGGCGGCGATCATGCCCGAGAAGCTCGGCGACGAGGAGCGTCGCGTGTTCCGCCAGGCGGCCGCGGGGTTGCTCTGGTCGAAGCAGTTCTACCACTACGACGTCGAGCGCTGGCTGCGCGGCGACCCGAAGTCTCCGCCGCCGCCCGGGGAGCGGCGCAGCGGCAAGAACGCCGAGTGGACGCACCTCTTCAACAGCGAGGTGCTCTCCATGCCCGACAAGTGGGAGTACCCCTGGTACGCGGCGTGGGATCTCGCGTTCCACAGCATCCCGATCGCCCTGTTCGACGCCGAGTTTGCCAAGCAGCAGCTCTCGCTGCTCACCCGCGAGTGGTACATGCACCCGAACGGGCAGCTGCCGGCGTACGAGTGGGCGTTCGGCGACGTGAACCCGCCGGTGCACGCGTGGGCCGCCGAGCGCGTCTACCAGATCGAGCGGCGCATGACCGGCCGCAGTGATCGCGCCTTCCTCGAGAGCGTCTTTCACAAGCTGATGCTCAACTTCACCTGGTGGGTGAACCGCAAGGACGCGCACGGCCGCAACGTCTTTCAGGGCGGCTTCCTCGGCCTCGACAACATCGGCGTCTTCGATCGCTCCATGCCGCTGCCGGGCGGCCACGTGCTCGAGCAGGCCGACGCGACGAGCTGGATGGGCATGTACTGCCTGAACCTGCTCGAGATCGCCCTCGAGCTGGCGCGCGAGAACAACAGCTACGAGGACGTCGCCAACAAGTTCTTCGAGCACTTCCTGCTCATCGCGAAGGCGGCGAACCTCGGCGACGACGGCAAGGCCGGCCTGTGGGACGAAAAGGACGGCTTCTTCTACGACTGCATCAGCGCGCCGACCGGGGAGCGCACGCCGCTCAAGGTCCGCTCGATGGTCGGCCTCATCCCGCTCTGCGCCGTGACGACGCTCGACGGCGACGTCTTCGACCGCTTCCCCGCGTTCGCCAAGCGCGTCGGCTGGTTCTTGCAGAACCGGCCCGAGCTCGCGGAGGGCATCGCCTCGATCCACGACAAGGGCTCCGGGCAGCGCCGGCTGCTCTCGCTGCTCGATCGCCGCCGGCTCGTGCGCGTGCTCTCGCGGATGCTCGACGAGACGGAGTTCCTCTCGCCGTACGGCCTGCGTGGCCTGTCGCGCGCGCACGCCGAGAAGCCCTTCGTCTTCGCCGCCGACGGCAAGACCTACCGCGTCGACTACGAGCCGGGCGAGTCGCAGACGGGGATGTTCGGAGGCAACTCGAACTGGCGGGGCCCGGTCTGGTTTCCGGTCAACTACCTCATCATCGAGGCGCTGCAGAAGTACCACCACTTCTACGGCGACTCGCTGCGCGTCGAGTGCCCGCGCGGCTCGGGGCAATGGATGAACCTTTGGGAGGTGGGCGTCGAGCTGTCACGCCGGCTCGTGAGGCTGTTTCAGCGCGACGCCGGCGGTCGCCGCCCCGCGCACGGCGCCACGCCGAGGCTGCAGAGCGATCCGAACTTCGCCGACTACGTGCTGTTCTACGAGTACTTCCACGGCGACACCGGCGCGGGCCTCGGCGCCGCGCACCAGACGGGCTGGACGGCGCTCGTCGTGAAACTGCTGCAGCAGAGCCCGTTCTGGGAGGCCAAGTGGGACGAGAAGCGCGCGCGGATGGTCCTCCCCTAGAACCCGGAGTCGTGCATCCCGGCGGCGTTGAGCTCGAGCGCGCTCGCCCGGCGCGCTGGAGCGGGCGCCGTGGGTGCCGCCTGCACGCTGGCGCGCGCCCCCGCGACCTTCTTGGCGACCGCCACCAAGCGTGAGCGCTCGGCCTCGTCGCGGGTGGCGGCGGCGCGGGACTCGAGCGAGCGCTGCGCCTGGGCGAGCCGTTGGTCCGCGTCGGCGAACTGGCCGGCGTTGAAGCTCTGCGCGGCCACGAGCTCGAGCTTGGACGCGTCGAGGATGGCGGCGATCGATCGCGTCCGGGGGTTCTCGCCCCTGGCGATGGCGTTCGGATCGCTCGAGAAGGCCGCCCGGGCCACCACTTCCTGGATGCGCGGCACGTCGCCGTCGTCCGGGTCGCGGAAGTGCAGGCGCACGCTCGCGATGGGCCGGCGCGCAGCGCTCGCCTCGCTGTCGTGGATGCGGACGCGGACCAGGGCCTCGCGGTGCTGGCCCGAGAACAGCGCGCCGAGCGGCAGCTTGAGCGAGCCGGAGTCGCCGCGCTCGCTGCGGCAGCCTTCGATGGCGACGAGGTCCACGCCCGGCGCCGGCACGATCTCGACGAACGCGTCCGTGGCGACCGTCGAGCGCAGCAGGTCGAGCTCGTGCTGCACGAGCGAGACCATCTCCTTCGGGTCGGTGAGGTGATAGAGGCGCCCCGTCGATCGCAGGGCCAGCGCGTCGAGCGTGCGCTCGTCGTAGTCCGTGCCCACGCCCAGCGACGTCACCTGGGCGTTGAACCGCAGCCCGCGCTCCGCGAGCGCGCCCAGCGCCTCGGGAGAGGAGGGACCGACGTTGGCGATGCCGTCCGAGATGACGACCACGCGTCGCACCGCGTGCGTCGCCGGCGCGCGGGCGAGGTGCGTCTCGCCGAGGCCGAGCCCGTCGAACATGTTGGTGGAGCCGTTCGGCTGGAGCTTGGAGATGTGGCTCCTGAGCGCCGCGCGCGTCTGCGCCGACAGCGGGGTCGGCTCGATGAGGGTCTTGGCGTCGTCGTTGAAGCTGACGATGGATACGATGTCTCCGTCGGCCAGGTCGTCGACGAGCAGCTGCGCCGCGCGTCGCGCGTTCTCGATCTTCGCGCCCGCCATCGACCCCGAGGTGTCGATCACGAGCGAGACGTCCATCGGCGCGCGCACGCGCGGGCGCGCTTCGGGCGCGTCGATCCACACGCCGAGGCTGGCGGTGCCTTCGCCCGCGAGCAGGACGTCGCTCTCGGGGGCTACGCCGACCCACGAGCCGCTCCGAGCAGGCGTGCCCGTGTCGGGGCGGATCACGCCCGTGTCGGTCTTGGCGGGGTCGGCGGCGACCGCCACGGTGCCCGGCGGGGCGGTCGGCGCCGCGCTCGAAACCACCTCCGGGCCGCGCACCGTGGCCTGCGCGCTGCAGCCCGCGAGCGCGAAAATCGCAGCAAGCACTCCCATGTTTCGCATGAACGTCTCCTGGCGCCGCGTTCGGCGCGTAGCTCATGCGTCTTACGGAGCACGCCCGAAAAGGATCTACGGGCAGGTCGAGGCGTCGAGCACGCACGTCGCGGCGGTGCACGCCGGAGTGCCCGCGGCACACGAAAAATTGCCGAGGCAGCTCGCCTGGCACTTGGTCTTGCCGCACGACACGGCCCCGACGCACGAGCTCGTCCCGTCGCAGCAGAGCGTGCTCGTCGTGGCTCCGCTCGTCACCTTGCCGTCGCACGAGTAGTTGCCGGTGCACCCCACGTTGCACGTCCCGGTCGTCGGGGCGCAGGTGACGTCACCGAGGCAGGAGCTCTGCCCGGCGCACGCCAAGTTGCACGTGGTACCCGAGCACTGCACGGTCTTGCCGCACGACGCGAGCCCCGCGCAGTCGATGTCGCACTGGCTCGACGCGGTGCAGTTGACGTTGTCGCCGCAGGAGCCTTGTGTGCAGCCGATCCAGCAGCTCTGTCCGCCGCACGTCGTCTTCCCCGCGCACGCGTACGTGGCGCCCGCGTCGAGGCCGCAGTCGATCACGCACGAGCCTGTCGAGCTGCACGCAATGTCGCCCAGGCACGAGCTCTGACCGCACTGGACGGTGCACGCGGAGCCGGCGCAGGTGATGCTCTTGCTGCACGCCCCGAGCGCGCGGCAGTCGACGTCGCAGGTCGAAGCTTGCCCGCAGTTGATCGTCCCCGTGCACGAGCCCTGGCCGCAGAGCACCGCGCACGGGACGCCGTTCGGGCAGGTGATGTTGGTGCTCAGGCACGTGTAGTTGGTGGAGCAGTCGAAGGTGCAAACGCCGTTCACGCAGCTCGCCGGGCTCTGGCAGACTGCCTCGCAAGCGGCCTGGGCGTCGACGTCGCTGCCCGCGTCGACGAGTTGATCGGCCGTCACGTCGCTCGCGACGTCCGGCGTCGCGTCGACGATCGTGACGTCCGGGCCTGCTTCGATCGTGCTCACGTCGGGCCCCGCGTCGCCGCCGAGCAGCCCGCTCTCGTCGAGACCGCACGCGCCTGCGAGGGCGACCAGTCCCACCGCCGCGAACCACGCGCGCAGCCGTCTCATCCGTTCAGACTAGCGTAACCCGCTTCGGGTCGCGAGAAAGTGCGCGATCGGCTCGAAGATGCGCGCCTCGGCGCCTTCGGAGAGGAACAGGTCCGCGTGGGCGATGGGCTTGTCCGGGTCGCCCCCCACGCTGAGGATCTCCTTGTCGCGGCTCGCCATTCGGTGAAATACGTCGAGCGCCGTCGCCTCGGGAACGATCCCGTCGTCCTTCGCGATCACGCACAACAGCGGGTGCGTCATGCGCTCGATCGCCTCGGACACGTTCACGCCGCGCAGCACCAGATCGCGCCGCTTGATCCACTGGGCGATCTCTTCGTTCACACGGGGCAGCGGGTCCTCCACCGTCTGAACGATCTCGTCGGCGCGCGAGAGGTCCGACGACGTGGCGTTGACGTAGATGGACAGCAGCCACGGGAGCCGCTTCGAGATGATGGGGAAGGCGACCTTGGCCAGCTGCCTCGAGCGGCGGAAGCGCACCTTGCCGATGAGCGCGGGCGATGCGAACGCCACGCGCAGCAGCGGCGGCACGTCGACCCAGCGCACGAGCCCTCCGAAGGAGACGAACGAGCCCACGGGCGCGTCGGGCGTGTGGGCCATGTACGCGAAGGCGAGCGCGGTGCCGAGGCTGCACCCGACGAGATCGACCTCGCTGGCGCCCTCGCGCTCGCGCACGAACTCGACGACGCGGGTGACGTCGTCGATTCCCAGCTCGGCCAGGCCGTACTCGTCCGACGCGCCGCCGCGCGCGACGCTCTGGCCCTGGCCGCGGAGCTCGGCGCTGTAGACGACGAGCCCGTGGTGGGCGAGCGTGGCCTCGAGGCTGCGCTCCTTCGGGTGGAAGCCGAAGATGAACGAGTTCATGCCGTAGCCCGGGACGAGGATGACCGGCCTGCCGTGCGATTTGCTCGAGGTGATGCGCCGGATGGCGAGGTCGTGGCCGGCGCGGTTGTCGACGAAATGGCGTGTGACGGTGAGCGTCATGTCTTTGGGGCGATCGGCACTCAGCCCAGGATCGCGAACTTCAAGTAGCGCCCTTCGGGCCACGCGGGAAGGGTTGGGTGGTCGATCGGCGGCCCGTGCAGCGCCAGCATGCGCAGCGATCCGGAGCCGACGGCCGCGTCGTCCAGCGTCGCCGCGAACATCGCCGCGTCGACGTGGCTCGAGCACGAGCCCGCACAGAAGAGCCCGCCTGGCGCAAGCACGGAGACGCAGAGGCGGTGCAGCTTGCGGTACGCCGCGAGCGCGTTCGGGACAGCCTTCTTGTTCGGGGCGAAGCTCGGCGGGTCGCTGATGACCACGTCCCAGCGCGCGCCGCGCCGCGCCGCCTGCTCGAGGAAGGCGAAGGCATCCTGCGTGACGAACTCGTGCGCCGAGGGGTCGTGCCCGGCGAGCTTGAAGCTCTCCTGCGCGCTCGCGTGGGCGGGCGCGGCGACGTCGACGCTCGTGACGCGGACCGCGCCTCCTCGAGCGGCGTGCAGCGAGAAGCCGCCCGCGTACGAGAAGAGGTTGAGCACGCGCTGGCCGCTCGCGAGCTCGCCGACGCGACGGCGGTTCTCGCGCTGGTCGAGGAACGCCCCCGTCTTCTGCCCGTGCTCGATGTCGACGACGAACGGCACGTCGTGCTCGCGTACGCTCACGCGGCTCGGGGCGTCCTCTCCGCGCAGGCGCTCGATCACCTTCGGCCCGCCGCGCTCGCGGGTGCGGAGCAAGAGCGTGCGGACGCCTCGCGGCTCGAGCTCGCCCCAGATCGCTTCCACGAGTGCATCGAGGTGGGCGCGGGCCGACGCGTCGTCGACGACGAGCACCGCGACCGACGCGTAGCGATCGACGACGACGCCGGGCATTCGATCTCCCTCGCCGTGCAGGACTCGGTACGCCGTCGTGTGCACGTCGTCGAACCAGCGTGCACGGAGCTGCACGGCGGCCTTCACCCGCTCGACGAAGAGCGCGCGCGACACCGGCTGGTCGTCGTGGGTCCAGACGCGAACGGCGATGGGCCCCTCGGCGGTGGCGAGCCCCCGCCCGACGGTCGCGCCGTCGACGACGAGCCTTACCTCGTCACCGTCGCGCAGCGTTGGCGCTCGCTCGAGCTTTTCGCGGAACACCCAAGGATGTCCACGACGTACAGGCTCGGCCGCCGCGCGGCTTAGCCGGAGATCCAACAGGCCCATCGATGTCCTACATCCTCCGACTTAGTCTCGACCTACCGGTGTGCCATGGTGGCTCAGGGCGCCTTCTCGTGCGATCCTTTTGTCGCACGCGGGGGGATGTTTTCCGTGTGAAGATTGACGCCTCCCGGACAATCGCTCTGAAATCAGCGTGGCTTTCTACTTGCACGCGACTTGCTTGCAGCAGATCGATCGAAACGCGGCCATGAGTCTTTCGTGGTGCATGGGAAGGCTGCCGGGCTCGAACGTCCGGTGGATGCGAGAGAGAGAGAGATGGAAAAGAAGCGCAAGCGCAAGAGCGTGACCCCGACGCCTAGCCCCGCCGAGGCCGTGATCGTGGAGCCGATGGTGGATCAGGGCGTTCAGACCGCGCAGGCAGCATCGCCCGCGGAGGCTGCCCGGTCCGCGCCCCGGAGCGCCGAAGCGGAGGAAGCCGCCGCCCCGGAGTCCGCGCCTCGCCAGAAGGTCATCGCGCCCGTGGAGGCAACGGCCGAAGCGACGGTGGCGAAGCCGAAGAAGAAGAAGAAGAAGAAGGTCGCGAAGAAGCACGCCGGCACCGCGCCCGCCGAGCCGACGAGCACGGCCAGCGCCGCTCCGGAGGCCGCGAGCCGCGACGTCCTGCACGACAAGCTCGACAAGCTCGAGGCCAAGCTCGAGGAGAAGAAGGAGGAGGTCGCGCGCGCTGCCAGGGAAGGCTTCGCCAGCGATCCCGCCCTCGAGGACACGAGCGTTCCGCCGGTCGATCTCGACGCGCACGACGACTTCTTCTCCGCGGGTGAGCGCGCTCACCAGCAGAAGGCGACCGGCGCGAGCGGCTCGTTCGACGCCATCGATCCCAAGTCCCTCCGCAAGATGACCGCGGAGGCTCACGCGCGCCGTGCGCACCTCTCGCGTTACGTGAAGTGGGCGGTCGGCGGCGCGATGGGCCTGCTGCTCCTCGGGGTGGTCGTGAAGACGCTCCGCGGGCGTCCAGCCGACGAGCCGGTCGTCCGTCACGAGGTCGTCCACACCGCGGAGATCGCTCCGCCGCCCATGGAGCCCAAGGCCGCCGCGACCGCCGCCGCGGAGCAGGGCAGGGTCGAGGAGCTCGACCAGCCGAAGGCGGACGAGCCCAAGCCGGCCGCCGCCGAAGAGCAGAAGGCCGACGACGACAAGACGACCGCCAACGCCGGCACGGCCACGGCGCCCGCCACGGATCAGGGAGCCGAGAAGAAGGACGAGCCGCTCGTCGACAAGCCGAAGACCGCCTGGCAAGAGAAGCAGGCCGCCAAGGCCGCGCTCGAGCGAGGCGCGAACGGGGCCGCGGTGGCCGCCGGCGAGCGCTCGGTCGCGCTCGACCCTTCCGACGGCGAGGCGTGGCTCGTCCTGGGCGGCGCCTACCAGGCCATGGGCAACGTGGGGCAGGCCAAGCGCTGCTACAAGGCGTGCGTCGCGCAGGGAAAGAAGGGCCCCGTGACCGACTGCCGAGACATGCTCGGCTCGATGTGACCGGCAGCGCTGACGGCGTGCGTTGACAGGGCGCAGGCCGGCAGGTACATGCGCGGGCGTCATCCCTGCGGAGGCGCCCCGTTGTTCAAGAAAGTCTGCATCTTCTCCGGCAACGCAAATCCCGCTCTTGCGCAGGCCATCGCCAGTTATCTCGAGACCCCGCTGGCCAAGAGCAAGACCACTCGCTTCTCGGACGGCGAGAGCTTCGTCGAGATCAACGAGAACGTGCGCGGCGTCGACGCGTTCGTCATCCAGCCGACCTGCAGCCCCGTCAACGACAACGTGATGGAGCTGCTCATCATGTGCGACGCCCTGCGGCGCGCTTCGGCCGGGTCCATCACCGCCGTCGTGCCGTACTACGGCTACGCCCGGCAGGACCGCAAGGTCGCGCCGCGCACGCCCATCACGAGCAAGCTGGTCGCGGATCTCGTCCAGGCCTCGGGCGTCGACCGCGTCGTGACGGTGGACCTCCACGCCGGGCAGATCCAGGGCTTCTTCAACATCCCGGTCGACCACCTGTACGCGATGCCGGTGATGCTCGACGACTACCTCAAGAAGCAGTTCGACGCGTCGGCGGTCTTCGTCTCGCCGGACGCGGGCGGCGTCGAGCGGGCGCGCGCCTACAGCAAGCGCCTCGACGCGAGCCTCGCCATCATCGACAAGCGCCGCGAGCGCGCCAACGTCAGCGAGGTGATGAACCTCATCGGCGACGTCAAGGGCCGCCCGTGCATCATCCTCGACGACATCATCGACACGGCGGGCACGCTCGTGAACGCCGCCAAGGCGCTCATGGACAAGGGCGCGACGAAGGTCGTCGGCTGCGCGACGCACGGCGTGCTGTCCGGTCCGGCCATCCAGCGCATCATGGAGTCGCCGCTGAGCGAGGTCGTCGTCACCGACACCATCCCGCTCAGCGAGGCGGCCAAGGCCTGCAGCAAGATCCAGCAGGTGAGCATCGCGAAGCTGCTCGGCGAGGCGATCAAGCGCATCCACATGAGCGACTCGGTCAGCTCCCTGTTCGCCTGACGTTTCCCCATTTGCACGGCAAATCGGGTTCTGCTAAAAGCCGCTCCCCCGCGGAGTTTTCCGCGGTTTTGGAGAACTGCCCGCCATGACCGCCGCTTCTTCCATCGTCACCCTCGACGCGCAGAGCCGCACCGCCGCCGGAAAAACCGAAGCCGGCCGCATCCGCCGCAGCGGTAAAGTCCCCGCCGTGGCCTACGGCAAAGGCCTGGGCTCGGAGCCCATCTCGATCGCCCCCAAGGACGTCTTGGCGATCCTGAAGAGCGAGCGCGGGCAGAACTCGGTCATCTCGATGAAGGTCGGTGGCAAGGACGTCACCGTGATGATCAAGGACTTCGCGTACCACCCCGTGACGCGCGCGCTCGAGCACGTGGACTTCGTCGAGGTGAAGCTCGATCAACCGGTCGACGTCGAGATCCCGCTCATCGTCACCGGCAAGGCCGCCGGCGTCACGACGGGCGGCGTCCTGCGCCAGGTCTACCGCACCCTTCCGGTACGCTGCCTGCCCGGCATCATTCCGCTCAAGGTCGAGGCCGACGTCACCCACCTCGAGCTCGGCGAGCACATCGCCACCAAGGACCTGAAGCTCCCCGAGGGCGTCGTCCCGCGCGTCGCCGCCGAGCAGACGCTCATCGCCGTCGTCGCTCCCGAGAAGGAGAAGGTCGAGGAAGAGGTGGCTGCTGTTCCGGGCGCTCCGGGCGCTCCGGGCGCTGCACCGGCCGCTGGCGCCGCTCCGGCCGCTGGCGCTGCACCGGCCGCTGGCGCCGCTCCGGCCGCGCCGGCCAAGGAAGAGAAGAAGAAGAAGTAGCGTTGTACCTGGTCGTCGGTCTCGGCAACCCCGGCAAGAAGTACGAACGCAACCGGCACAACGTCGGCTTCATGGTGGCCGACCGCTTGCGCGCGGACGGTGGCCTGCCCGACTACAAGGAGAAATTCTCCGGCGTCTTCTCGCGCGGCCGCGTCTCGACCGACGATGCGATGGTCCTCAAGCCGATGACCTTCATGAACCTCTCGGGCGACTCGGTGCAGCCCGCCGCGGCGTTCGTGAAGGTGGATCCGGCGCACGTCATCGTCGTGCACGACGAGCTCGACCTGCCGTTCGGCGACGTCCGCGTGAAGGTCGGGGGAGGGCACGCGGGCCACAACGGCCTGCGCAGCATCATCGAGCGCCTGGGGACGCCCGACTTTCTCCGCGTCCGAGTGGGCATCGGCCGCCCGCCGCCGGACTTCCGCGGCGAGGTCGCCGACTACGTCCTGTCCGACTTCGACTCGAGCGACCGCGCCGAGCTCCCGGACGTGCTCGCGCGTGCGGCCGAGGCGGTGAGGCTCATCGTCGACAAGGGCCCCGGCCCCGCACAGAACGCGGTCAATACTCGCTGACGCCAACCCCGGCGCTTGTCTCGCGGCCCGTTTGTGGTAGATACGCGGCCCCCTTGCTCGCGGGCCCTGCCCGCGGGCCAACCGGAGCTACTTCCGGAGTCCACAAGGAGAAATCATGGGTCAAGCACAAGTACAGAAGGCGAAGGAGTACGAGACGATCTACATCCTTCGCCCCGACGTCGATCCGGACACCGCCGATCGCGTCCAGGGTCGCGTCAGCGAGGTCGTCGATCGCGCGCAGGGCAAGCTCGTCAAGGTGGAGGCCTGGGGCCGCCGCCGTCTTGCTTATCCCGTCGCGAAGCAGAAGCGCGGCGTCTACGTCTACGTGAAGTACGTAGGCATGGGCGGCCTCGTGCAGGAGCTCGAGCGCAACCTCAAGCTCCAGGACGCGGTGCTCAAGTTCCAGACCGTCCAGCTGCGCGACCAGGTCGACGTGGCGAGCGTCACGGTCGACCCCGAAGAGGTGAAGTTCCAGCGGCTCGAGCTCGCTCCCGAGGAGGAGAAGGAAGAGTCGCGCGAGAAGGTGCTCGGTCTGGTCGACATGGGCCCCGAGGCGCCGCGTCCCCGCCGCGAAGAGGAAGGCGTCGAGGAGTTCCCCGAGGAGGAAGTCGCGCCCGAGAGCACGGGCGAGGCGCCCGCCGCCACGCCCGCCAAGGAAGAGGAAGGGAGCTGAGCCATGGGCATCGACTCTTCGGATCGCCGCCGCAACGACATGATGGACGACGACAAGGACCTTCGCGGTCCCGAGCTGAACGCCGACGTCGGCCGCCGCCGCATGGGCAAGAAGCGCGTTTGCAAGTTCTGCGCGGAGAAGGAAATCGGCATCGACTACAAGGACCCGCAGGCGCTCAAGTACTTCGTCTCCGAGCGAGGCAAGGTCGTCCCGCGCCGCATCAGCGGCAACTGCGCGCTCCACCAGCGCAAGATCAACCAGGCCATCAAGCGCGCGCGTAACATCGCGCTCTTGCCCTTCACCGTGACGTCAGCGTCCTGAGAGGCCCGCCATGCCTGCCACCATCCAAGTCATCCTCCAGCAAGACGTGCACAACGTCGGCAAGTCGGGCGACCTCGTGAAGGTCCGTCCGGGCTTCGCGCGCAACTACCTCTTGCCGCGCGATCTCGCGGTGCCGGCGACGACCGCCGCGGTCAACCGCATCAGCCACGAGAAGGCCGTCGCCCTCGCGAAGGCCGAGAAGATGAAGAAGGAATACCGCGACCTCGCCGCCAAGATCGACGGCCTGGTCGTGACGATTGCTCGCCCCGTGGGCGAGGAGGATCGCCTCTTCGGCTCGGTCACCACCAAGGACATCCACGCGGCAGTCCTGGCCAAGGGCCACGACCTCGACCGCAAGAAGATGCACCTGGCCGAGCCCATCAAGGCTCTCGGCACCTACGACGTCCCGGTGAAGCTCCTGGGCGACATCTCCGCCACCATCAAGGTCGAAGTGGTGAAGAAATAACCTCCGCTGTATATTTGTTCAGTGCCCCGCGGCGCTGAACCATCCCCTCGGCGCCCCGGTCGCACACGCGACTGGGGCGTCGGCATTTGAGGGTCCTGTGAACAAGATGCGGCCAGACCGGGTGAAAGCTGTGGAGCCGATGATCATCGAGGGCCGCGTGCCTCCGCACGACCTCGACGCCGAGGCCGCGGTGCTCTCGGCCGTCATGCTCGACACCAGCGCGCTCGACAAGATCCTCGAGTTCCTCAAGCCCGAGCACTTCTACTCGGAGGCGCATCGCCGCATCTTCGAGGCGGCGATCGAGCTTCGCAGCGTCGGGCAGCCGGTCGACGTGGTGCAGATCGGCACCTGGCTGAAGAACCGCGATCGCATCGGGCAGATCGGCGGCATGTCGTACCTCACCGAGCTGCTCAACGCCGCGCCCGCCGTCGCCAACGTCGCCGCGTACGGGCGCACCATCCACGAGAAGTGGCGCGTGCGGCAGCTCATCGCCACGTGCCAGCGCGTCGCCGCGCAGGGCTACCTCGACTACGGCGAGGCGCAGCAGTACATCGACGGCGCCGAGCAGAGCGTCTACGAGATCGCGCGCACGCCGGAGTCGAGCAGCGTCGAGAAGCTGCTCGACGTGATGAAGAAGTCGTTCAAGGCGCTGACCGAGGCGATGCAGCGCGGCGATCGCATCACCGGCACGCCGAGCGGCTTCGAGCGCTACGATCGGCTCACCGCCGGCCTCCACCCCGGCGACCTCACCATCGTCGCCGCGCGCCCCGGTATGGGCAAGACGAGCTTCGTGCTCAACGTGGCGACCAACGTCGCGAGCCCGCGCGGACGCCAGCTCGAGAACGCACCGAAGGGGGACGAGAGCGCGCGCTGGGACGAGCCGGGCGTCGGCGTCGCGGTCTTCTCGCTCGAAATGCCGCGCGAGCAGATCGCCAACCGCATGCTCTGCTCGGAGGCGCGCGTCGACGTCGGCAAGCTGCGCCAGGGCTTCCTCGGCCCGCAGGACTGGAGCAAGCTCACCCAGGCCGCGTCCTATCTCGGGAGCCTGCCGGTGTGGATCGACGACACGCCGTCGTTGTCGATCCTGGAGCTGCGCGCGAAGGTGCGGCGCCTCCAGGCCGAGTTCGATCGCCAGGACGACTCCGGCAAGAAGGTCCGGAAGGTGGGCCTGGTGATGGTCGACTACCTGCAGCTGATGCGAGGTCGCGACGGCGTCCAGTCGCGCGAGCAGGAGATCAGCGAGATCTCGCGCGGGCTCAAGGGCCTCGCGAAGGAGCTGCACCTGCCGGTGATCGCGCTCAGTCAGCTCAATCGCGCCGTCGAGACGCGCAGCGAGAAGAGCAAGCGCCCGCAGCTGAGCGATCTGCGCGAGTCCGGCGCCATCGAGCAGGACGCGGACAACATCGTCTTCATCTACCGCGACGAGTACTACAACAAGGAGTCGACGACCGAGCCGAACGTCGCCGAGCTGATCATCGCCAAGCAGCGCAACGGGCCGACGGGCACGGTGAAGGTGCGATTCGACCGCGAGTACACGCGGTTCGACAACCTGGCGGACGGCGAATACGAGGAGTGAGGGACGGCATCCAAGGAGGAAGCCCTTCCTTGGTCGAACCGTAGAATCACCGTGGGCCGCCGTCTTCTCACCTCCGCAGTCCTGAGCCTCGTGGCCGCCGGGTGCGCCGCGACGAGGCCGCCCGCGCCCCCGCCGAGCGCCGCGCAGCCCGCGCCGCCGACGTCGGCGAAGACGACCGGGCTCGAGGAGGCGACCGAGTCCATCCGCTTGTACGAGCGCGACACGGTCGATCCCGAGAACGCGATGCCCACGGTCGGCGGCTACGTTCGCGTGCACGCGCCGATGGACGTCGCGCTGCAGGTGGCGACGGAGTTCGGCGACTACAAGGATCTGAACCCGCAGTACCTCGAGCAAAGCACGGTGGTCGACAAGCCGGGCGACGCGACGGACGTCTACCTGCGCGTGCCGACGGTGATCCACGAGTACGTCTGGGCCGTCGTGCGCTTCAAGCCCGTCGCCACGCCGAAGGGCTACGCCTATCGGGGCGACGAGGTGAGCGGCAACCTCGACGATCTCCGCATCTACTGGCGCATCGTCCCGAACGGGGGAGACGTCGTCGCGCAGTTCGAGTTCCTGGCCGATCCGCACCTGCCGCTGCCGCACGCGTGGATCCTCCCCGAGGTGCGCGAGGGTGTGCGCATCATCCTGAACCGCTACCGCGAAAAAGCGGAGGCCAGGGCCGGGACGCGGAGCTCGCCGGACGTGGCGGTCGAGCAGCGAGCCGTCTGGCCCGCCGAGGAGTAGCTGTCGACTTGTTCGTCGCCGTCGCGTTCGCGACGAGCTCCTAGGGCGCGCCCGCGTCGGTGTCCAGAGCGGAGAGCTCGCTGAGATTCGGCACGAGGACGATCTCGATGCGGCGGTTCTCCTGCCGCCCGGTCTCCTTGGCGTTGCTGGCCACCGGCTGGAACTCCGCGTAGCCGGCCGCCGACAGGTGCGCGGCGTTCATGCCGCCCTTCTCGAGCCCCTGAGCGACGGTGACCGCTCGGGCCGACGACAGCTCGAGGTTGGTCTTGAAAGGCGAGGTCGACGAGACGGGGATGTTGTCGGTGTGGCCGGCCACCTCGAACTGCCTGTCGGGGAACTGCCTGAGGATGTGCGCCACCTCGCCGACGGCGGTCTGACCGTCCTTGGAGAGCTCGGCGCTGCCCGAGGGAAAGAGGACCGAGGCCGGGAGCTTCACCACCATCCGGCCGTGGCGCATCACGACCTGGAGCTTGCCGCTGTCGATGAGGGAGCGAAACTTCTCCGTGATCGACTTGAAGATCGCCGCGCGCTTGTCGGCGTCCTCCTTCGCCTTGCGCAACTCCTCGAGCTCCGAGCGCGAGGCGTTGAGGTTTGCGGTCGCCTCGCTGGCGCTCTTCTCGGAGGCCTCGCGGCTCTTCTTCTCGGTGTCGCGCCCCGTGCGGCACTCTTCGAGCTTGCTGTTCAGCTCGGCGCTCTCGTGTGTGCAGCGCGTGCCGGCGCGGTGCTCCTGGAAGGCGTAGAGGCCCAGCGCGCCCAGGCCTACGAGGAGGATCACGGAAATTGCTTTGGCGAGTCCACCCCCGGAACGCCGGTGTTTGATCTCGGGCTCGGAATCCATGTGCCTGAGAGTAATCGAAAACCGGACTACGATCTGCTAGACGCAAGCTCGCCCATGGCCGATGATTCGCTCGCCACGCTCCTGCGCACGCACCGCGTGCTCATCACCGTCGGCGCCGGGGGCGTCGGCAAGACCACCACCGCGGCGGCGCTCGCGGTGGCCGCGGCGCGCGAGGGCAGGCGCGTGCTGTGCCTCACCATCGACCCCGCGAAGCGGCTCGCCGAGAGCCTCGGTCTCCAGCGGATCGACAAGGAGGCCGTCAAGATCGACAAGGCCGTGTTCGACGCGGCGGGCGTGCCGCTCCGCGGCGAGCTGACGGTGATGATGCTCGACACGAAGACGACCTTCGACGAGCTCGTGCACAAGTACTCTTCGAGCCCCGAGAAGGCCGAGCAGCTCCTCGACAACCGCCTCTACAAGTACGTCTCGACCACGCTGGCGGGGACGCAGGAGTACATGGCCGTCGAGAAGCTCGTCGCTGTGCGCGAGGACCCGCGCTTCGACCTGATCGTGCTCGACACGCCGCCGACGGCCAACGCCCTCGACTTCCTCGACGCGCCCGAGCGGCTGATGGATGCGCTCGACTCGGCCACCATGAAATGGTTCATCCAAGCCTTCGAGGCTAGCGGCAAGCTGTCGCTCAACATCCTGGCGAAGGGCGCCGCGGCCGTGCTCAAGGGCATCGGCCGGATCACCGGGGGCGGCTTCCTCGAAGCGATGGCGGAGTTCATCACGGAGCTGAACGATCTGTTCGGCGGCTTCAAGCAGCGCGCGTCGATGGTGCAGAAGACGCTCCGCTCGGACGACGTGGCGTTCGTACTGGTGACCTCGCCGGCGCCCATGAGCGTGCGCGAGGTGCTCTACTTCGGCGAGCGGCTCATCGAGCACGACATGCCGCTCGGCGCGTTCGTCGTGAACAGGCTGCACGTGCCGCCGCCAGGCTCCAAGGCGGCGGCCACCGCCGCGGAGGCCGAGGTGGCGATCCTCCACGCCGGGCTCGCGCTCGACGACGGCGCCGCCGAGCGGGTCGCCCAGGCCCACCGCGACGCCTTCGCCCTCGCGGAGCTGGACGCTCACAACCTCCGGGCGTTGTCCGAGGTGCGCAAGTCCGGGGCGCCGCTCGTGACGGTCGCGGAGCTCGCGAGCGACGTGCACGACGTGAGGCTGCTCGCGCAGCTCGCCGACGTGCTCACTTCGTCTTCGGCCTCAGCTTGACGCCCCTCTTCTGCCGGTAGAACACGCGCACCGGCGCCCCGCCGAAGCCGAAGCGCTTGCGGAGCTGGTTCTGCACGTAGCGCTGGTAGGAGAAGTGGATCGAGTCGGGCGCGTTGCTCATCGCGACGAACGTCGGGGGCGCCACGCTCGCCTGCGTGATGAAGTAGAGCCGCGGCGAGCGGCCGCCCATCGTCGGCGGCGGCCGCGTGTCGAGCACCTGCTCGAAGAAGCGGTTCAGCTCGCCGGTCGACGCGCGGAAGAAGTACGCCGCTCGCACCTCGTCGATCGTCTCGAACAAGTCGGCGACGCCGCGCCCGGTCTTGGCCGACATCGTGACGATCGGCGCCCACGGCGCGAACGAGATCTTGTCGCGAGCCTGCTGCTCGGCCTTGCGCAGCTCCTCCTTGTCGAGCAGGTCGCTCTTGTTCAGGACGATGATGAGCGCGCGCCAGCGCTCCTCGGCGAGGCCGAGGATCTTGGCGTCCTGCTCGGAGACGCCCTCCTTGGCGTCGCACATCAGCACGACCACGTGGGCGCGCTCGATGCTGCGGATGGCCGAGAGCACGCCCAGCGCCTCCACGTCGTCCTCGGCCTTCTTGACCTTGGCCTTGCGGCGGATGCCCGCGGTGTCGATGAAGATGTAGCGCTTGTCGCCCGGATGGTCTTCGGTCGTGCCCGAGCTCTCGCCGCGACGCGGCGCGGGAGCGCGGCGCACCACCAGCGCGTCGATGGCGTCGCGCGTGGTGCCGGGGCGGTCGTCGACCATGACGCGGTTCTCGCCGAGCACGCGGTTGAGCAGGCTGGATTTGCCTGCGTTCGGGCGGCCCACGATCGCCACGCGGAGCAGCGGCTCGCCGCTCTCCGCGGTCGTCTCGGCCGGCTCGCGCTCCGGCAGCTTCTCGACGATGGCGGACTCGAGCTCGCCGATGCCGCGCCCGTGCAGCGCGCTGACGGGCAGCACCTCCTTCACGCCGAGCCGGTAGAGGTCGAACGCGTCGGCGTCGCGGCGAGGAGAGTCGGCCTTGTTGGCCACGAAGATCGCGGGCTTGCCGGAGCGGCGGAGCATGTCGACCGCGGCGCGGTCCGCGGGCGAGAGCTCCGTGCTCGCGTCGGCGACGAAGACGACGACGTCGGCCTCGGCGATCGCCGCGCGCACGTGATCGGCGATCCCGGCGCGCATCGGATCGGTGTCCTCCGGATCGAAGCCGCCGGTGTCGACGAGGGCGTACGGCGTGCCGAAGGCGAGGGTGCTCGCGTAATGGCGGTCGCGCGTGACGCCCGGCTCGTCGTGGACGATGGCCAGCTTGCGCCGCGCGAGGCGGTTGAAGAGGGTGGACTTGCCCACGTTCGGGCGCCCGACGATAGCGACCAGCGGCAGGTCGGCTTCCTCGGGGACGGCGAAGTCCTCGCCGTGCGGCTTGAAATGGCGGGTCATCGTGCCTCCTCGGTGCCGGCCAGCGCGTCGAGCGCGCTCGGATCGTCGAACCAGTCGGGGGTCACGCGGACCCAGAGCGCCAGGTGCACCGGCGTGCCGAGCAGCCGCTCGAGCTCCTTACGGGCGGCGATGCCGACCTCCTTGAGCATCGAGCCGCCGCGCCCGACGATGATCTTCTTGTGGCTCTCCTTGGGCACGTGGATCGTCAGCGCGATGCGCGGGCCGCCCTTCTTGCTCTCGTCGTAGCTGTCGACCGTGACGGCGATGCCGTGGGGCACCTCCTGGCGCGTGCGCAGCAGGATCTGCTCGCGGACGAACTCGGTGACGAGCTTGCGCGCCGGCTGATCGGTGAGCGTGTCGGCCTCGAAGCGGGCCTCGCCCTCCGGCAGGCGCGAGCGCAGCTCGGCCATGAGTTGGACCAGGCCGTCGCCGGTCTTGGCGCTGATGGGGACGATGGCCGCGAACGGGTAGGACGCAGCGCAGCCCTCGAGCACGGGCAAGAGCTTGCTCTTGGGCCGGACGAGGTCGACCTTGTTGAGGGCGCAGACCACGGGCACCTCGAGGCCCTCGAGCTCCCGCAGGACTTCGGGCGAGCCGCCGGCGGTCGTGACGAACAGGACCAGGTCGGCCTGGCGCAGGGCCTCCTTGGCCTCGTTCTGCATCCGGACGCCGAGCTTGTGGCGCGGCGCGTGGAAGCCGGGTGTGTCGAGAAAGGCGATCTGGGCGTCCGGCTCGGTGACGACGCCGAGGATGCGCTGGCGGGTAGTTTGAGGATGCGGGCTCACGATCGCGATCTTTTCACCGAGCAGCTCGTTAAGGAGGGTGCTCTTCCCGACGTTCGGTCGCCCGACGACCGCCACCAGGCCCGCTCGAAAGGGCGTTTTTGCAGAGGGCGTGGGCATGGGCCGCTCTGTAGCACGGGAGGACCGGGCGCTCGATGCCGTTGCGCCGCCGCGGCCTTCGGGTAATGTCCCGCGCCGCGCCCCGAGCCAAGCGAAGCGCTGGCGAATGTCGCGGTGCTATCTGCACGACGACCTCGCGCGAAGGTGATCCATGCCGGAGGAAAA
>DATIQP010000795.1:0-9922 GCA_035470765.1 Polyangiaceae bacterium
GGCGCCTTCCAGGACGCCGTGACGGGCACGCCCGCGCGCAAGCCGTTCGCGGACATCTGCATCCCGAGCGTATTCGACGACTCGCTCGCGCCGACGGGCAAGCACGTCATCAGCATGTTCACGCAGTGGGTCCCGCACGAGTACGCGCAGGAGCCCCACCGCGCCGAGCTCGAGGCGTACGCCGATCGCGTGGTGGCGCGCGTCGAGGAGCTCGCCCCGGGCTTCACGTCGAGCATCCTGCACCGCCAGGTCATCGGCCCCCACCAGATGGAGACGGAGTACAGCCTCGTCGGCGGCAACATCTTCCACGGCGAGCTCTCGGCGTCGCAGATCTTCCACATGCGGCCCGCGCCTGGTTACGCGGATTTCCGCACGCCGATCCCCCGCCTCTACCAGGCCGGCTCCGCCACCCACGGAGGCGGCGGCGTGACCGGCCTGCCCGGGCTCAACGTGGTGCGCCAGATCGCGCACGACTGGTCGCTCGAACGTAGCCGCTAGCACAGCCCTTGCTAGTGCTATCGTTTGGAGCGGAGGCTGCCGTGCCCATCGGTCACTACACTTGCGTGGATTGTCGAACCGAGTCCCCCGAGACGGAGCTCAGCTACTCGTTGCTCGGGCTCGCGGGGTGGCGCGAGCTTCGGGTCGCGGACGGTGCGGGCGGCGTCAAGGTCGAGTGGCGGTGCCCTTCGTGCTGGGGGACTTTCAAGCGGCGCACGCGCGCTCAGACCCAGACCAACCTCCCGAAGCTGGAGACGCTCAAGGACCGCTGGCGCAAGGACTGAGCACCGACGAGCGCCGGCGGATCTGGCAGGTCACTTGACCAGGGTGAACTGCAGGGCGATGCCGTCCGCGAGAAAGTCCGAGAACGTGAGGATGTGCGTGACCACGGCGTCGTACGCCGTGATGTCACCCGGGTAGGCATGCTGGAGCCGCGCCGAGACCTCGTCGACGGTCAGATCCAGGTGCCGCTTCATGTGGCTCTGGGCGTCCGCGAGCGGCCAGTACGGGTTCAGCGCCGCGAGCGAACGGGCGATCTGGTCGCCGTTCGCGTACCACGCCGTGTACCAGTAGTTGATGTCCTGCTCGTTGCCGGACTCGTACGCCTGCACCAGCGCCACCGCGCCCGTGATGTGATCGTGAAGCAAGGACGCGAGCGCGTTGCCGGCTGCCGCGCCGTAGTACGGCTTCACGGCGTTTCCGATGTCGACCTGGTTCTGCAGCAACCGGGTCGCCGCGAACGAAGCATCCGGCAGTTTCGACGTCTGATCGACGAGCCAGACGCGCGTCCATAACACGTGCTCCTCCCACAGCCGGCGCATGGTGACTTGCAGCGCTTCGTCGGAGCCCGCGATCGGGCTCGGCGCGATCTTGTCGGGGAACTGCAGCACGAGGCCGTTCGTCAGGAAGTCCGAGAACGTGAGGATGTGGTCCTCCACGGCGTCGTACGCGGTCACGTCGCCTGCCCAGTCGCCGGTGAGCCGAGCCTTCGCTTCGGCGAGCGTGCGATCGAGGTGCGTGTGCATGTGGTTCGTCAAGGCCGCGAGCGTCCAGTGCGGGTTGGCATCCGCCAGGAACTTCGCGATCTCGTCGGCGTTCGCGTACCAGGCGGTGTTCGCCGCCGCGAGCGCGGCCTGATCCCCGGCCTTCGCCGCGGTGACCACGGCGGCAGCGCCGAGGATGTGCTCCTTCAAGAGCCCCGTGAGCTGCGTCGCGGCGGCGTCGCCGTACAGAGGCCGGATCGCGTCGCCGATGGCGCTCTGGTTCGCGAGGAGCCTCTCGGCGGTGAGCGACGTCTCGGGCAGACCTGCGATGGCGTCGATGAGGTAGATGCGCGTCCACGCGACGTGCTCGTACCAGAGACGTCGCATGTCGGTCCGGAGATCGAACTCGTTGGTGATGGCTTGGGTGCCCGCGTCGAACACCGGCGGGTTGACGCCTCCGGCATCGGTGGTGGGGGTGGTGCTCCCGGTGGTGCCGGAGCAACCCGACGCCAGGACGAAAAGACCCGCGAGCGACGCGATGCGCGTCGTCGCGAGGGCCGAGCTCACGAAATGCATGACGACTTCTCCTTGGCAACGCCCTGCACTCAGCACCCGACGTGCCACGGGCCGCACGACGTGCGGACCCGCACTTGCAGCGGGTCCGTCATCTCGGTCGCGCTGTGGCTGCCGGGGTCAGCGTCGCCCCTTGGGAACGCGGCCGCAGCGCCGACGCAACATCCTCACCGTGCATGCACGCTTTTCGGCCACGATCCCGGAAGCGCGCGACGCGCGGCGGTTCTACGCGGCCCCACTATTGCACTCGATGCGTGCATGCGCGTCCTCGTCACGTACGGCTCCGAGCGCGGGGGTACCGAAGGCATCGCGAAGACCGTCGCCGAGGCGATTCGCGCCGCGGGGCACGAGGTCGACCTCGTCGCGGCCAGCGACGTCGGCAGCCTCGGCGCCTACGACGGGGTGATCGTCGGAGGCGCGCTCTACGCGAATCGCTGGCACCGCGCCGCGCGCCGGTTCGTCGACCGCCACGAGCTCGAGCTCCGCCGTGTGCCCGTGTGGTTCTTCTCGAGCGGGCCGCTGGACGACTCGGCCGAGCGAAAGACCATCGCGCCCGTGCCGCAGGTGCAGATCCTCATGGAGCGGGTCGGCGCTCAGGGCCACGTGACGTTCGGTGGAAGGTTGAGCCCGGACGCGCGCGGCTTCCCCGCGAGCGCCATGGCGAAGACGCACGCGGGCGACTGGCGCGACCCCGTGCACGTGCGCGCCTGGACGGGGACCGTCGCGGAGGCGCTCCCGACCGCGAGGCCGAAGCCGGTGGTCCCGCAGCCTGGCCGCAGCCTCTGGCGGCTGGTGTTGCATGGAGCCGCGGGCTGGGTGGTCTTCCGCGGCAGCCTGACCGTGCTCGCGTGGATGATGGGCATCGGCGCAGCGCGCGTCCTGGGTCTCTTCGTGGCGGCGATCGTCTTCGGCGTCGTCGCGCGGTACTACTTCATCGCGCGCGGCGCGCGTCCGCCGCTCCCGACGGCGCTGGCGTTCGCGGGCATCGTCGCCGCGCTCGATCTGGTCGTCTCCGGGCTGGTCCAGGGGAGCTACGTGCTGTTCGCGAGTGCGGCCGGCTTCTGGGTGCCGCTGGCGATCGTGCTCGTCGTGACGTGGGCCACGGGAGCCATCCTCTCGACGTTGCCATGGCCGAAGCAAGCGCAAGCTCGGTGAGCTCGCTCCGCTCGTCGCTTGCCCCGTGGCTGCGCGCCGGCGCGGCCGCGGTCACGCTGACCGCTTGCGCATCCGGCGGCAGTGCGCGCTTCGCCCTCCGCGACCCGCTCTGGCGCGACACCGATCTGCGCCCCGTCGACGCGCGCTGCCACGTCGAGCCGACGAAGTCCGATCCGCACCACGTCTCCTGCGCGCCCGCGGTCTATGAATCGCCGGTCTACTGGGACGGCGCGGACAACCTGCTCTTCCGGCCGCTCTCGGGGTTGCTCGGCCTCGTCACGAGCGGCGAGGCGGTCGACGTCAACAGCCTCGACGAAGTCCCCGACTCGGCGTGGTTCGAGAACCGCCTGGGCAAGCGGTCGTTGAGCCCCGAGGAGCTGCGCCTCGGCGGGTGCTCGCCGGACCAGCTCCTCGACCCCGAGCACGCCGCCGACGCGAGCTGGGTCATCGACAAGGGAAAGAGCGAAGGCTCGACGCCCGGCTTCCGGGTCCTCGTGCCCGGCAAGGGCAAGTACATGCTCAAGGGCGACGCCCCGAAGGACCGCCAGCCGGAGCGGATGGCCGCCGCGAGCGCGATTGGCGCCGCGGTGATGCACGCTGCCGGGTACTACGTCTCGTGCGAGCAGGTGATCTACATCCGACCTTCCATCCTGAAGCTCACGCCCGGCCTCACGACGAAAGGCTACTTCGAGGAGGAGAAGCCGTTCGACCAGAGCGCGCTCGACCGGATGCTGGCCCGCGCGACCAAGCGCAACGGCCTGATACGCCTGAGCGCGTCGGCGTGG
This sequence comes from Polyangiaceae bacterium, assembly GCA_035470765.1. GTDB lineage: Bacteria > Myxococcota_A > Polyangia > Polyangiales > Polyangiaceae > DASXHD01. Next base: position 3,995 of record DATIQP010000795.1, read on the forward strand.
CTGCCGGGCTACGCCATCGGGCCGTACCGCTTCGAGGGCGTGCGCGAGGACGACCCCAACGACGTCATCCCGCACGAGGATCGCCGCGAGCTGCGCGCGATGAAGGTGCTGGCCTCCTGGCTCAGTCGCCACGACGTGCGTGAGGACAACTCCCTCGACGAGTGGTTCGCGGAGGCGAAGACACCGCCCGACTCCTCGCCGGGCCACGTGGTCCACTACCAGCTCGACACGAGCGAGACGCTGGGCTCGCTGTCGTTCGGCGGCGGGAGCGATCCCGTCCCGACGTGGAGCTGGGACCAGGTCTCTCGGCGCCTCGGGATGTCCTACGTCATCGACTGGGCCGACCTCGGCCGCGACTTCATCACCCTCGGGCTCCCGCTCCGCTCGTGGGACACCGTCGCGATGACGCCAGGGCAGGAGATCTTCGGCTACTTCGACGTGGAGCACTTCGTCCCCGACCAGTGGAAGTGCCTGTACCCCAACGCGGCGTTCAGCCGCATGACCGAGCGCGACGCGGCGTGGATGGCGCGCATCCTCGCCCGCTTCACTCCCGCGATGGTGCGGACGCTCGCGGCGATGGGCGACTTCACCGATCCGTCCCACCGCGACTACCTCGCCGGCGTGCTCGAGGGGCGGCTCGAGAAGGTCCTCGAGCGCTATCTGCTGCGCCTGTCGCCCCTCGCGGACGTCCACGTCGAGGACGGCGATCGCCTCTGCGCCCTCGACCTCGCCGAGTGGCGCGGCTTGCGCGCGCCGTTCTACGACTCCGCGCGGACGCCGGCCGGAGCCAGCCTCACGGTGACGCGTCGCAACAGGGGCGGGCTGTGCGTGCAGCTCGTGCATGTCGCGGGCGACGCCGGCTCACCCGACGACGCGCCGGAGCGCTACCTCCGCGTGATCGTCGAAGACGGCGTCGCCAAGGGCGCGCTCGTCGCGCACCTCTACGATCTCGGCCCGGCGCGCGGCTTCCGCCTCGTCGGCCTCGAACGCCCGAACCCGTGAGGCGGCTGTCGATCGACGTTCGAGTCCGAACTCTCGGCTTCGCCTCGAGCGTGCGGCACTCCGTTCACTCAGTTCTTGCAGCAGACGGTCGTGGCGCCGTCGAGCGTGGCGGTGGCCGTCGAGGTCGGTGCGGTGCCGGAGCAGGTCGCGGTCTTCACCGAGCCCTTGAACTGGTAGTACGTGTAGCCGGTCGCCGTCGACGCGGGGTTGGATGCGCACGTCCCGTCGGCCGTGAAGTCCACCCCGTTCTGCGTGCAGCCCGGGTCGGTGTAGAAGCTGAACGTCCCCGTGCACTCCCCCGCGACGGTGCAGCTCGCGCCGCACGCGGCGCAGTCGGCGGTGGCCGACGTCCCGACCAGCGTCTTCTTCGGGAAGTCCGCGGGGCAGGCGACGTCTCCGGTCTGCGAAACGCACGCCGCCCCGCCGGTGCACGCAGCGCCCGGGCAGCTCGCCGGCGGCGCGCACACCCGAGCCTTCGTCGAGGTGATCTTCTGCGGATCGACCGTGGCGTCGTACTGACACGCGCCGCCGCTCGGAGGAGGAGCGGTGACCGCGTAGTGGGTGTAGCTCAGATACAGGGTGTTCCCCACGGACGAGCAGGCGCCGCCGTTCGCCTGGAAGGTCGTCCCCTGGTAGGTGCACGTCGGGGTCGTCGTCTGATCGAGCGAGCGGGTGACGCTGCCGTTCGTACAGTCCGGCGGGGTGGTGACGTTGCACGCGCAGGTGCACGCCCCGTCGCTCGCGACGGGGGCGGTGACGACGTCGCTCGCGTCGAGGCCGCTGGGACACGCAGTGCTCCCGTCGACCAGGCTGACGACGTGGAAACCGGACGGAATGTTCCCGCACTTCGCCACGTCGCAGTTGGTGCCGCCGTCGGGCGCGACGCTGTCGACCGTGGAGCCGTCGCCGCCGCCGCCGCCGCCGTCGCCGAGCAAGGGCGTGTCGGCCGCGCCTCCGCACGCCGCCGCAACCGAACCGAGAACGAATAGGAAGCCAAGTGTCGACCGCATGGAGACCTCCGCACGAGGATACCCGATCGCCGGTCGCGTTTCACATCGCCGGGAGCAGGAACGTGACGTCGATCTCCATCATCCCGAACGGGTTCGGGTAGGTGTCGTTGCCCAGCGTCAGCACGCTGGAGATGCCCAGCCACGGCTCCGGCTCGAACCGGACGCCCACCGTCGCGGCGAAGATGAAGAGCGGCGTGTCCGTGCAGACCGGCTGGCGCGAGGCGTCGTGCGTGCACGTCGCGGGGAGGCCGGCGATCAGCCCGCCGATGAGCGGGCGGACGAGCTTTCCGGGCCTGAGCACCGCGCGGTAGCCGCCGACCCCGAAGCCGTGGCGGACGTCGTCGCCCGTCGGGATGTAGCCGCCGCGCGCCCAGAGCTCGTGCACGCCGCCGAGCCGGACGCCGCCGCCCAGCATGAGCGGGACGTCGATCGCGAAGGGGACGAAGGCGCCGGCCGCCTCGACGAAGAGCGTGGGCTTGGTGGTCTGGGCGCGCGCCGCGGGCGCCGCCGCCGACAGGAAGCTCGCGAGGTAGAGCGCGGGCGCGCGTCTCATGGCGCGCCATGATAAACGGAGCGAAGGACATGGCGTACTCCGTCAAAGAATCGAGCTCCGGCCGGCGCAAGCCCGTCCACGCCCGCGAGACGATCCGGCTGGAGGGTCCCGCGCTGCGGATCGTGGCCGTCGCGGACACGCACGGCCAGCCACACCCGGCGCTCGACGAGCGCCTGCGCGAGCTCGCGCCCGCGCACATCCTGCACGCGGGCGACGTGGGCGACCTCGAGGTGCTTCGCCGCCTCGAGAAGCACGCGCCGGTCACGGCGGTCCGCGGCAACATCGACGGTCGCGATCTCCCCGACTTCGTCACCATCACGCTCGCCGCCGCACGCCCGAGCGAAGCCGCGCTCCTCCGCATCCTCTTGACCCACGTCGCGGTCTACGGCCCCAAGCTGCGCGCGGACGTCGCGCGCATCGCGAAGGCCGAGGACGCCACGCTGGTCGTGTGCGGTCACTCGCACGTCCCGTTCGCGACCCATGACCGCGGCGTCACCGTCTTCAACCCCGGCTCGGTCGGGCCGCGGCGCTTCCGCCTCCCCATCGTCCTCGGCGTCGTCGACGTGACCGCCGCCGGCGTCTCGCTTCGCCACGTCGACTGCGAGACCGGCAAGCCGTGGACGCCGCGCGACGCGCCGCCGCCGCGCTTCTGACCCTCAGGTCGTCTCCTTCGCCATCCAGCCGCGGCCGATCCAGATCCCGACCGGCCCGACCATCGTCGTGACGCCGATGATGGCCCACATGATCGCAGCGTGCCGCGGACCCTCGGCCGGGCAGAACGCGGCCAGCAGATAGCCCGACGACGGACCGACGAGGAACTTGGCGAGGAAGTAGGGCAGCGCCGCGAGGCTCACGTACGTCGCCTCCCGCCCGCGGGGCGCGATCGCGACGTTGTACTCGTAGAGGCGCGGAGACCAGAGCGCCTCGCCCACCGTCAAGAAGAGGATCATCGCGATCTGGTAGGGAAGGGCGGAGCCGAAGCAGAGGACGAACGGGCTGAGCGAGGAGATGAACGCGCCGAGCAGCAGCACGTTGAACGGCTTGCGGTTGCGCGTGAGCGCGGTGCCGAGCGGCGCCAGGAACAGGATCAAGAACGAGTTGAGCGACGAGACGGTGCCGAGAGGGAACGAGTCGCCCTGTTCGCGGCTCACGTACTTCGGCCACGTGAAGTTCATGTGCTGGAACATCATCTTCACGAGCGACAGGAACACGAGCAGGACGATGAAGCGCCAGAACGTCTTGTCGCCGAGCACGTCGCGCAGCGCCGCGATGAACCCAGGCTTCTTCTCGGGCTCGGCGGTGTCCTCCTCGTCGCGCCGGTGCTCGAAGTCTTTGCGGAACAGCAGCACCACGAACACCGCCAGGAGCGCCGAAAACGCGCCGACGCCCATGATCGCCCCGTTGGCGGTCATCGAGCGCGCCCCGAGCAGCGGGAGCGTGACGACGTGCGCCGCGAGCTTGCCCGTGTGCGGATCGAGGAACGCGTGGCGCGTGGGGTCGATCAGCAGCGGCCCGATGAGCGCGCCGGCCAGGTTGAAGCTGACGTACCAGAGCGAGAACGCGAACGCCCGCGCCCGCTTCTTCGCGGTGCGCTGGATGGCGGTCTGCAGGACGGGCGACGTGGTCGCGAACGCGAGCCCGAACGCGAGCATCGCCGTCACGGCGGTCGCCGGCGTCGGGGCGAGCGACATGGCGAAGCGCGTGAGCGCCGCGAGCGAGAACGAGAGGATGAGCGTCTTGCGCACGCCGATCGCGTCGGCGAGCGACCCCACGAGGAACAAGAAGAGCGTGATGAGCGTCGAGAAGGTGGCCGCCCACCAGCCGGCCTTCTTGTCATCCATGCCCTGGTCGCTGGTGAGCCAGAGCGCCAGCGTGAGCAAGAAGGAGTAGACGCCGACGTACTCGAGGAACGTCACCGCGTAGACGAGCCAGAGCTCTCGCGGCGACTCGAGCAGCGCCCGCAGGTCGTCCTTGAGCGTCCCCTTCGGGGCCGGGGAGTCCATGTCAGCGCGCGAAGAGGTCGGCGATCGGCACGATGCGCACGTCCTCGTCTTTCAGGTTCAGCGGCAGCGCCTCGATCGCGCGGTCCTCGTCCGTCACCTCCTTGGGCTTGGGCGAGTCGTACGTGGGCGGCGTCTTCTGACCGGAGACGAGCGCCTTCTTCAGCGCCGCCGCGTCCTTCGCGACGATCGCGACGCTGACGTCGCCCGTCGCGAGATCGCGCGAGACGACGTCCTTCAGCTTCGCCGCCGTGAGGCCCTCCCAGGAGGTGCGCATGCGATCGGCGAACGGCGTCGTCAGGTGGTAGCTCCGGTCATCCAGCGCGAACCCGAGCCGCCGCGACTCGGTCTGCTGCTCGAGGCTGAGGAAGCCCGACAGGAACGTCCGGAAGCGCGCGATCTCGTCGCCGGGGATGCCCTGCTCGAGGTATTTGCGCCAGTAGAAGAGCGCCCCGCGCAGCGCGAACAGGCCGTTCTGCGGCTTCACCGGGCGCAGCCAGATCGAGGCCATCTGCTCGCGCCGCGCGATGTTCGGCAGCGTGAAGCGCGTCCAGCCCTCCTGCTCGAACCACTCCGAGTAGGCGTAGTCGCCGTAGTTCAGCCCTCGCGCCTCGCGCAGGCGGTTGTAGAGCACGCCCGCCGACTGGCGGTGGAGCCCGACGTAGCTGGTGAAGAAGTACGCGGCGGGGAAGTCCTCGCTCGCGCGCGTGTAGGCGACCGGGAAGCCGATCGACACGGCGGTCGCGTCGGCGCTCGGCTTGTCCACCAGAAGGACGCGGAGCCCGTGCGTCTTGGGCGGCGCAGGGAGGTTGGCGCGCGGGCCCGCGCAAGCCGGGAGCGCCGCCAGGTCCTGCGCGAGCTTCTTGTCGAACCCCTCCGGGAACGCGCCGGCGACGCCGGCGGTCACGCGATCCTTGCAGAATACACGCGCCGACTGGGCCTTGACGTCGTCCAGGGTGATCGCCGCGAGGCCGGCCTCGGTGCCGACCGCGGGGTGACCGTACGGGTGGCCCTCGTAGAGGAAGGCCTGCAGCGCCTCCTTGCCGAGAGTCTCGTCGTCGGCGCCCTTGAGCTCGTCGTCGAGGCCGCTCTTGGCGCGCAGGTGCAGGCGCGAGAACGACTCGGCGTCCAGCCGCGGCTCGAGCAGCACGTCGTGCAGCAGCGGGTAGAAGCGGCCGAGCTCGCTCGCGGCCACCTCGGCGCTGAACACCGTCTGGTCTCGATCCACGTGGACGTCGATCGACGCGGCCATCGGGTAGAGCGCGCGGGACAGCTCGGCGAAGGTGAGCTTCTTCGTGCCGCTCGCCGCCGTCATCGACGCCGTGAGCGAGGTCAGCCCTTCCTTGCCCGCGGGATCGTCCGC
>DATIQP010000796.1:0-7477 GCA_035470765.1 Polyangiaceae bacterium
CCTCTGGATCGCCGCGCTCGGCGATCCGGACAGCTTCTGCAACGTGGAGCTCGCCACCCGCGATCCCTTCTGCGAGCAGGCGTCGAGCTGCGCGACGAAGACGTGCGTCCCCAACGATTGCAGCCACCCGACGCTCGCCGACGGGTCGATCAACCCGCACGCGTGCGCCTGCAACACCACCGTCCCCAACGCGGACGACTGCGAGCTCCCGGGCGCCACGGTGTGCATCGCGCCCTGAGGCGCCGTCGTTTCGAGGGCTCGCTATTTCACGGGTGGCGGCGCGATGGCGGTCAGATCGGAGCCACCCGGGTACTGGTAGCTCGTGTACGAGCCGTAGCCCATCACCTGGATCCCCACCGGCGCCGACGCCGAGAGCTGGTGGGCGCCCGCGTTGCCCGCCCCGAGCTTGTAGCGCGCCACGCCGTACCCGCTCGACCCGATCGCCGTGAAGGCACCGACGGGCGCGCCGTCGACGGTCACGGTGACCCCGGTCGGCCCGATGATGTCGACGTAGCTCGTGTCGTAGTCGCTCGGCGCGAGGAAGATGTAGGCCGTGCGGTACTGCTCCACCGCGATCGCGAAGCTCTCATCCGGGTCGCCCTCGCCGCCCGTGGGATCGACGAGCGATCCGCCGAGCGAGTACGAGCCGACGCCGAACGCGTTGTTGCCCTTGATCTCGAAATTGCTCGAGACCTGTCCGCAGTCGACGACCTGTCCGGCGTTGATCGTCGACGGACACCCGGCGGGCTTGCTCGGGTTGTAGGTCAGCGTGGTGCCGTCGACGTTGCCGAACACGCGCACGATGTGACCGACGACGTTGCCGTTCGGGCTCGTCGGCGGGGTGACGACGTAGTGCTGGCCGAGCGTCTCCGCGGGGAAGACCGACTCCTCGATGTGGTCGCACGCGGGCGTGCCTTCCGGCTGGAAGACGCACTGCAGGCCCGTGATGACCTGGACGGGGTTGTTCGCCTGGATGAGCGTGCCGCCGAGGTCGTTCTGGTCGCCCGGCTGCCCAACGACCTCCGCCACGTCGCCCTGGTTGAGCGAGATCGTGAACGTCCCGGCGCCGCTCTGGGCGGGGATGCCGGTGCCGGCGAGGACCTGCGAGGTGGCCGAGGTCTTCACGGTGACGGTCGTCCCGTTCTGCGTCGCGGTGACGACGAAGTACGGGCCGAGGATGGCCGAGCCCTGCTCGCTCCAGCCTTTCTCACCCATGACTCGGTAGTTGCCGGTCATCGCCGTGCTCGGCAGAAGGAGAGAGGCGTCGTTCGAGTACGAGTAGCACTGGATGCCGGCCGCCGTGTCGTTCGGGCAGGAGCTCCAGCTCTTGTTCGGCGGGCCGCCCGCCGGTTTGTACTCGATGGCGTTGAATTGGTAGACCGTGACGGGCACGTCGCTCACGAGGTGATACGCGCCGCCGTGGGCGATGACGGAGGCCGTGAACGCGGTGCCGAGCACCGAGGTGTCCATGTCGAAGTCGGGGCCTTTGAGCGAGCTGACCCAGGGGAGAAAGAACTTCTGCAGCTGCCCCGGGGGCACGGAGCCGGTCTGGTTGGTTCCGTTCGGCCCGGTGATGGTGATGTTGGCCGGCTGAGTGCTCGCGTTGGCGACGACGACCGCGAAGTCGAAGATCGACCAGACGGTGTTCCCGGTGACCGTCGGCCAGTAGTCGCAGCCGACGTAGGACTTCGCCGCGGCGGCGCCCGCGCACGTGGCGACGGTCCCGGCTCCGTCGCCGGTGCCGGTGTCTCCGAAGGAGAACCCGCCGTCGCCCGAGCCGCCGCCGTCGCCGCCCCCATCGGGGTTGAAGCCCGTTGGCTTCGTGCCGCACGCGAAGACCAGAAGCACACCAGCCCCGAAGACCCCCAAGTATCGCTTCCACATGGTGGCTTCGATAATAGCAGTGCAGAGGGTCGAGGGCACGGCTCGTCCGCACCGCTGTCTACCGCTCCCGCAGCGCCAGCCGTCCCTCGCGCAGCACGGCGATCTCTCCCTCGTCGAGGGCCTCCCAGCGCTCCTTCGTCAACGGTACGCTCGCCAGGAGGGCCACCTCCTGCGCGCGCTCGGGTTCGATCGATACGCCGGGGACGGGGAGCCCGTCCTCGGTCACCGAGCACCTGCGGCAGAGGACGTGCAATCCGGGCGGCCGGATCTCGCCCGAGTCGTCGCGGCGCCTGTGCCCGTGCGCGAAGACCGCGTCGCCGTCGGCGTAGAGGAAGTTCGACGGGCCCAGCGTGCGAAGCTCCGCCGCGAACGACGCCACGACCCGGAGCCGGTCGGCGAGCGGGGGCGGGCCATGCTCCCAGAGGGGCGCGAGCCGACCGAGCAGCGCGCAGAAGGCGTGCTCGGAGTCCGTCTCCCCGATGCGGAGGAAGCGGCGCGTCGGGAAGCGGGCGTCCGCCTCGACGCCGGTCAACATGCCGTTGTGCGCGAAGACGTGCGTCCGTCCGCCGAGCTCGCGCGTGAAGGGCTGCGTGTTGCGGAGCTGTCGCGGGCCCTGGGTGGCCCTGCGGACGTGGGCGACGATCGTCGAGCTGCGGACGTGCTCTTGCCGGAGGAACGCCATGAGGCGGCTCTCGCTCGCGGCCCCGGGCTCACGCACGAGCAGCGCGTCGCCGCCCTCCATGAAGGCCACGCCCCAGCCGTCGCGGTGCGGTCCGGTCTCGCCGCCGTGGCGCGCGAGCTCGTCGAGCGAGAGCCGCACCGTCGTGGGGAAGCGGGCGGACAGCGCGAAGAGCTCACACAAGACGAGCCTCCTCAGGCCTTCGCGAAGCGCTGCATCACGGCGCCCGGGATCTGGCCGATGTGGTAGCCGACGATCTTGCCGCCCTCGATCTCGACCGTGCTCGGCGTCGCCATCACGCCGAGGGCCCGAGCGAGCTCCATGTCGTTCATCACGTCGACGGCGAAGACCGCGCGGTTGCCCTGGGCGAGCTCGCGGACGCGGGGGGTGATCGCCCGGCAAGAGGCGCACTGCGGGCTGAAGAAGTAGACCAGGGCGTGGTCGAGCTTGCCGATGCGGACGCCGGTCTGGCCGGGCAGCGAGCCGACGACTTGGCCTCGCATCGCGCGGGCCCGGCGCGCCACGGCGATCTGCATGAAAACGAAGAGCCCGACGACGAGGACGACGACCACACCCAGCAGGCTCAGGGCACCCATGGTGGGTAGGAGCCAGCGCCGTGGCGAGGGATTCGTCCCAGGAGCTGAATCCTTGGCCCGTCTCGGTGGCTCGAACCCGAGCATGAACTCACTTCGACGCGACGGCAGAGTCCTGGATGCCGTCGCCGCGGCGGACGGTTTCGCCCTCGGCCGCGCCAAGTGGCTCGCTCCGGGCGCCCGAGCCCCGGACAGCTCCCGAGAGCGCCTCGTCCTTCGCGAAGGCATCGAGCGGGTGCGGCGCGACCTCGAGCAGCTGCTCGCCGCGCTGCCGCCGCACGAGGCGGAGCTGTTCGTGCCCGAGCTCCAGATCCTCGACGAGATCGGGCCCAAGCTGCTCGAGCGCGAAGCCGCGGGCGAGTCGGCCGAGGAGGCCATCTTCGCGGAGACGAGCTGCGGGTGCACCGATCTCGTCATCGATCTGCGCGAGCGGTTGCTCGGCGCCATGTCGGGCGCCGCGGGTCCGAGCGTCCCCGAGCACGCGATGCGCCACGATGCCGACCTCGTCTTGCTCACGGACTTCGTGACGCCGTCGCTCGTCGCCTTCCTGCCCAGGCAGGTGGTCGCGATCGTCGCCGCGCTGGACGAGAACGGGGGTCCGCGGCGCGACGTCGGCTGGGCCTCTCACGCGGCGATCCTGGCGAGAGGGCGAGGCATCCCCATCGCCCACGTGACACCCGACGAGCTCGGCTCCATCCCCGCGGGCGCGCGGCTCGTCGTGGAGGCGAGCGAGTCCAGGGCCAGCGTTTACGTCGACCCGCACGAGGCTGTCCTCGAGGCGGCGCGACGTCGCCTCCTGGCCGAGGAGCGCGAGCAGAAGGCCGCGGCGCGCGAGCCGCTCGATCCCCTGGGGATCGCGCTGCGCGTCAACGTCGGGTCCGCCCACGACGAGATCCCGGAGGCGGCCGAGGGCGTCGGGCTCGTCCGGACCGAGATGATGTTCGCGGGCAGCTTGCAGGCGCCCAGCGAGGAGGAGCAGCTCGCCGCGATCCTGCGCGTCGCGTCGAAGGCGCGAGGTGCACCCGTGGTCGTGCGGCTCTTCGACGCGGGAGGCGACAAGCCGATCGCGTGGCTCGGCGGCGAGCAGGGCGAATCGCGCGGCATCGCGAGGTTGCTCGGCCACCCCGAGGTGCTCGCGACGCAGCTCCGCGCCGTGGCGCGCGCGAGAGAGCGTGCGGACGTGCGCGTGCTGCTGCCGGTCGTGGAGACCGCCGAGCAGGTGAGGGCGGTGCGCAGGCTCGCTTCGCCGGGGTTGCCGCTGGGGGCGATGGTGGAGACCGCGCGCTCCGTCGAGGCGATCGACGAGATCGCCTCGGCGTCCGACTTCGTCAGCCTGGGCACCAACGACCTCACCGCGTCGGCGCTCGGGCTCGAGCGCACCGGCGCTCTTCCCGTCTTCCATCCGCGCGTGCTCGCCCTCGTCGGCCGTGCGATTGCCGGCGCGCACGCGGCAGGGCGCCAGGCGACGATCTGCGGGGAGCTCGCCGGCGACGAGCGTGGGGCGCGCCTCGCCGTCGGTCTCGAAGCCGACGCGATCAGCGTGGCGCCGGCACGGGTTGCGCTCGTTCGGCGCGCGCTCGCGCGGACGACGAAGGACGCGTGTCGCGCCGAGGCCCTCGCCGAGCTCGGCGCGCACGCCTGAGCGCTATCGCTTCGGGCCGCAGGCCTCGAGGTAGTAGTGCCGCATGACGACGCCGTCGCGCTCGACGCGGACGGCGCGCAGAGGCTCGCACTCGCGGCCTGGGAGCCTCAGCGAAGCCTCGTCGTGATAGTGGTCGTCCGTGACGTAGAGCACGGGCGCGCTCGCGGGCGGTTCACCCCGATCGATGAAGTCGAACTCCGTCCGGCGCTCGCTCGGGCAGTACACGGGCGGATGCTCCTCGAGCGCCTGGGAGAGGTGGGCGCAGAGGGCGTACTGACAGCTCGCCACGACGGCGCCGCCGCCGAGATGGGAGACCTCCTGGTGGAGCGTGCCGCGGAGCTCGTCCCATCCAGTCATCTCGTTGAAGACGTCCTTGGTCGGGTCGTAGATGGAAGCGGGTAGAAGCGTGCGCAGCCTTGGCGCTTGCGAGTAGGCGTACGTGAGGACGATGGCGAGCACGCCCGACACGACGCTCGCGCCGACGTACCAGCGCACCGCCACGGGCGGGCGATCGCCCAGCTCGTCGAGGAGGCCGCCCGCGGCGATGGCGAGGGGCACGTACCCGACCATGGTCCAGTGGGGCTCCGGATCACGCACGCTGACCATGGCCGTGAAGAAGAACAACAAGACCGGGCCGCTCGCGAGCGCGAGGAATCGGAACCGGTCGTCGCTCTTCGCGCGCCGCACCGCGATGGCGAGCACGAAGAGGAGCCCCGGAAAGACGAGCGGGTGGAGCGAGCCGAGCTGGCCGAGCAGCACCGTCGCGACGTTGTGCGCCAGCCTGCCCGCCTCGGGCGAGGCCCGGCGCTCGACGAAGTGCAGCGCGAGCGATGGCCAGCCGCGCGCCTGGTTCCAGGCGATCACCGGCGTGACGACCAGCAGCGCCGCGAGCGGCCCGGCGTACAACGAAGGCCTTCGGAGCCAGCGGCGGGCGCGCGGCGACGCCACGACGTACGCCAGCGCGACGCCGAGGAGCAGCAGGCCCGAGTACTTCGCCATGAACGCGGCGCCCGCGACGAAGCCCGCGGCGATCGGCCGCCAGCCCTCGTCGTTCTCGCGCATGCCCTCGAGGATCAGCAGGAAGAGCACCCAGAGCGGCGCCAGCGGCGCCTCCGGGTTGAGGGCGTAGCTGCTGACGAAGTAGACCGGCAGGAGGGTCACGATCGCCACCGCGACGAAGGCCGCGCGTGCCGAGAAGAGCCGCTCCGCGAGCCGGTGGACGAGGACCGCGAAGGCGGTCGCGCAGAGCACCGGCCCGACGCGGATCCAGACCTCGGCGTCCGAGAACCGGGTCGTGAGCCACACCATCCACGCCACGAGCGGCGGGTGATCGTAGTAGCTCCAGGACGGAAAGCGCGACCAGACGTAGTAGTACGCTTCGCCGTTCGCGAGGCCCGTCGTGGTGATGACGAGCACCCGCGCGAGTGTCGCGGTGACGATCAGGACCGCCGCCCGCGTCCTCCACAAGGACACCGTCCGCGATTGATCCTCCGGTGCTCCGGCGCGCTCGGTCGCTCGGATTCGCTCGGCGCGAGCCGACGCGCTGTCAGCAATCATCGGTCCCTGTCCCTTCGAGGGGGGCGTGCACGGCGTCGGCCTCCTTGGAGAAGACCCTCTGGTAATTCTCGCCGGGCGAGTGGAACTCGGTGTTGTCGCACCGGGCGCAGCCCATGCCCGCCTCGCCGCGTTTGCCCTCTTGGAGCAGCGTGCGGATTCGAACGAATTGCGGCGAGTGCCAGAGGTCGTCCAGGCTGCTCTCCATCACGTTGCCCATCTTCATGGAGCGCGTGGCGTCCTCGCAGCAGAGCACCACGTCACCCGTCACGGTCACGATGAGCATGTCCGTGGGCGCCCAGCACGGGCGCTCCATCGGCAGCGCCATGCGCTTGCCCACCTGCACCAGGCCAGCGCGGCTCGTCAGGACCAGATCGTCCGGGTACTGAACCGTCTGCCGATCGCGCGGCGGCACGAGGTCGCCGGAGTGCGACGTGACGAGGAAGCGGTCAATCCCGGCTTCGAGGAGCGAGCGGTGACGCGCATCGGTGAGCAGATCGCCGTTGGTGTAGAGCAAGCGGTACGCCCCAGGCAGGTTTCGGGCCACTTTCTCGACGAGGCGCTCGAGGTCCTTTCGGATCAGCGGCTCGTTGTAGAAATGGAACGAGAACTTCCCCGCGTAATCCCGCTTCGCGAGCTCTGAGACCAGGCGGTCGAAGACCGCGTCGCTCATGTACCGAGGGACGTCCGGAATGGGCAGCACCGAGACCGGGCAATACGAGCACGCCCGGTTACATCTCGAGTTGACCTCCACCTCGACGACGCTGAATTCGTAGTCGCACGACGCCATCGCCATGTCTCGCTCCCCCCCTTGAATCTTGCGGACAGTGATGCCGCATCCAGCGGCGTCGTTGCGTTAAGAAGCGTAATGCAGCGTTTGCGGTGATCCTTGGAAATTCTTGCGCGTGACCCGCGGCACGAGGCGACTAGGCCGTGCGCTCCTCGCGCTCCTCGCGCGCCAGACGCCCCGTGGCCTGCCCCTGGAACGTGCCGAGCGCGTAGTCCCAGAGGGGGCTCGAGATGCCGTGGTTGGCCTCGGGGCTGTTGAAATGATGGATCATGTGATTTCGGCGCAGGAACTTGCCGAGCGCGGTCGTCGGCCGGAAATGGTGCGTGTAGTAGTGG
>DATIQP010000797.1:0-5008 GCA_035470765.1 Polyangiaceae bacterium
CATGTCGACGCTCTCGGGGTGCTTGACCGGGCTCGGCACGCCCTTGAACCAGCGCACGGGGCGCAGGCACACGTAGAGGTCGAGCATCTGGCGGAGCGCGACGTTGAGCGAGCGGATGCCGCCGCCGATGGGCGTCGTGAGGGGGCCCTTGATGCCGACGAGGTACTTCTGGAAGGCCTGGATGGTCTCGTCGGGGAGCCAGTTGTTGAAATTCTTGTAGGCCTTCTCGCCGGCGAAGACCTCGTACCAGCTGATCTTTCGCTTGCCGCCGTACGCCTTGGCCACCGCGGCATCGAGGACGCGCACGCTCGCGCGCCAGATGTCGGGCCCCGTGCCGTCTCCCTCGATGAAGGGCAGGATGGGGTTGTCGGGAACGTTGAGCTTGTTGCCTTGGCCCATCGTGATGGGCTGGCCGCTCGTGGGGGGGGCGAATGCGGGCATGGGGGGCCTCTTGGGAGGTTGTGCGACTTCGGCGGCGAGAACGCCACGCTGACGCTCTGCGCCGCGGAGACCGGGAACCGAGCCTGCCTCTGGCGGGATCGATTGCGCGGGGCAATAGCAGGCCTCGCCGCCGCCGTCCACCCGGCAGGTGCATGATGCACGCATGGATTGGGCCGAGCTCGTGCGTCGATGAGGTGCCGCAGGCTCGAGCCGCAGGCGCGAGTGCGGACCTGAACGCACGTTGACCAGACGGCGCGGGCTGGTAATAGCGAGCGTCATGCGTCTCCCCGGACTCGTCCGCTTCGCGCCCTCCCACCTGGCGATGCTCGCCCTCGCCGGCCTGGTGCCGCTCCTCGGCGCGCCGCCGAGCAGCGCGGGCAGCGCGCCGGCGGTCCGCTACACGGACGTGACGCCCGACGCGATGGTCGACGCAGCCAAGGGGCGCGCGCTCGCGACCGGGGCGAGCGAGCACGCGGTGCTCGGGGCGATCGCGACGATCGGGCAGCTCGCGGACCGCGCGAGCGACGGTGCGGCGGACAAGGCGCTCGGGGCGATCGCGGCGTCGAGCCTGGCGCCGGAGCTGCGCGAAGAGGCGGCGCTGGTGAAGCGCTCGCTCGCCGCCGACGAGGGCGAGGCCCCGGGCATCGCGGCCGACGAGGCGCTCGGCGTGCTGACCCACCTGGCGGTGCTCGGCCCGTTCCGCGACACCGGCGGCGGGCTCGCTCGGCGCGAAGGGCCCGAGGCGAAGGGTGCGACGGCGTTCGATCCGCGCGAGGACGACTCGTGGGGCACGGTCCAGGTGACGTGGCGCGAGGTGCCCGCGTCCTACGCGCAGGCGCAGGGCGTGCCGCTCGACGTGTTCATCGAGCCGCGGCGCGAGAGCTGCTCGTACGTGGGGTCGCGCGTCGAGCTCGCCCAGGCGCAGCCGATCGTGGTGCGGCTCGCGGCGACGGGCGCGGTGCGGCTCACGTTCGACGGGGCGGACCTCGGGCAGAGCGAGGAGCTGCAGACGAGCGCGACGTTCGACCGGATCACGGCGCGCGTCGAGGCGACCGCGGGCGAGCACGTGGTGATGGCGAAGGTATGCGAGGGCGCGCTCGACGACGACGGGCGCGTCCGGCTGCGTGTGACCGGCGACAAGGGCGGGCGCGTGGCGCTCAAGCAGGACATCGCCTCCCCGAAGGGCCCGGTCGCGATCGACAAGCAGCACGTGACCGCGCAGAAGACGGCCCTCGAGCGCACGCTGGCCCTCGCGGGTGAGGCGCCGGCGCCGGCCGGCAAGAAGGCCGCGCCGCGAGCGGCTGCTGCCGTCGACGCCGACACGCTGCTCGACGTGATCCTCGTCCGCACGCTGGCCGGCGCCGACGATGCGAAGAGCCCGCGCGCGCCGGGTCTCCTCGATCAGCTGACGCACATGACGCAGGACGCGGACCGCTTCGCGATGGCGGGCTGGGTGGCCCCCAGCGGAGCGAACCGCAGCGGGTGGCTTCACGAGGCGGTGAGGCTCGGCGCGTCCTCGCACGACGACCGCGCGCGCAAGTTCGCGGAGCGGCGGCTCGTCGCCCAGCACCTCGCCAGCCGCATGACCGACTGGGCGCGCGTCGCGGCGAACACCTCGCTGCGCGGGGAGACCGACGCCGAGGCGGTGCTGATGGACGCCACGGTGAACGAGGGGCTCGGTGTGGACTCGCTGAGGATGGATGCGCTGCACTCCCTCGAGCGGTACGTCGACACGCAGAAGGACGTGCCGACGGCGATGCTCGAGGAGCTCGCGAAGGCGGCGGCGGGCGTGGACCCGGCGCGCGTGTACGCGGCGCGCCAGGCGTTGCGCGCGCGGGGGGCGCGCGGTCCGGCGTGGGTGGACGCGGTCTCGCGGCGCGGCACGCGCGACGAGGTCGTCGCCGCGGCGCGTGCTGCGCTCAAGTCGGGCGCGGTCGGAGACGCGGACGACGTGGTCCAGATGGTCAACCTCGTGGGGGGCGCCGGCGGCCACGACGAGGCGCTCGCGCTCGGGGCCATCGCCGTGGCCATGGCGCCCAACGACGACGGCGCCTGGGCGGCGCTCGCCGAGCAGACGCGCGGGGCGGACCGCGCGAAGGCCGCCAAGATCGCGGCTGCCCTCGGGGCACCGTCGGCGGACGCGCTCGTGGACGCGGCGCTGCGGCGCGCACGCGAGCTCGCGCCGGGCGAGGCGCGCTACCGGGCGCAGCTCGCGCTCGCGGAGGCCGAGCACAAGAAGGGCTCCGCCGCGCCGGCGACGCACGACGACGAGAAGTACATGGTCTCGTCGGCGACCATCCTTGCGCGACGGGTGCCCGTGCCCGCGGTGCCGGACGTGGCCGACCGGCAGCTGCACTGGGTGCGCGCGGTCGTGATGCACGACGATCGGCGCGTCTCGCAGCTCATTCACTACGCGCGCGAGGTGGTGGTGCCGCCGCGCACGCAGGAGGAGCTCTACGAGGACATTCCCTCCGAGGGCGACCTCACCGAGATCCTGCGCGCGCGTGTGCACCGCAAGGACGGCGGCGTGGCCTTCCCGCTCGAGGAGCAGAACGAGGGCCGCAGGCCGCGGATCCGCTGGCCGGAGCTCTCGGCGGGCGACGTGGTCGAGGTCGCGATCCGCACGTGGACGGCCAACGCCGTCGGCGGCCGCGCCGATCCTCCCTACTATTTCCTCGACTACGCGGGCTCCACGTCCGCGCACCCGATCTCGTACAACGAGGTCGACGTCGAGGCGCCGCCGTCGACGCCGATCTACATCGACGTGCTCAACGCCGCGCCCGGCACCTACCAGCGCACCGAGCACGACGACAAGTCCGCAGAGAGCACGCAGACGCGCCACGTGACGCGCCTGATCTGGACCAAGCCGACGACCGTCTCCGAGGAGCCGCTCGCGCCGGCGATGAGCGAGACGGTGCCCGTCATCGCGGGCTCGACGTTCAAGTCGTGGGCGGACTTCCGCAAGTGGTACGAGGAGGCCGTGCGCGGCTTCACCGAGCCGGACGAGCAGGTCAAGCGCCTCGCCGCGGAGCTCACCAAGGGCAAGACCACGCGCGAGCAGAAGCTCAAGGCGCTCTTCGACTTCGTGGCCGACGACATCCGCTACGTCAACTACCAGAGCGGCGAGTTCTGGCTGCCGAACCGGCCGCAGCAGCTGCTCGCGCGGCGCGAGGGCGACTGTGACGACAAGGCCATCTTGCTCATCACGCTGCTCCGCGCCGTCGGCATCGACGCGCAGGAGGTCATGGTGCAGACCCGCGAGACGGGCCAGCCCTCGGTGGTGACGGCGAAGAACGTCGCGGTGCCGCTCTTCGATCACGGCATCGCGTTCCTGCCCGGGCCGAACGGCGGCCAGTACCTCGACGCGACGAGCCCGCAGTCGAGGCTCGGCCCCCTACCCTCGATGGATGCCCGCGCGGTGGCGCTGCGCCTCGACAACAACCCCGCTCAGATCGTGCAGCTGCCCGCGGGCTCCCCCGACGATCACGGCAGCGACGTGACCTGGCAGGTGACGCTGCGCGAAGGCGGCGCCGGCGACATGAGCGGCGAGGAGCGCCACACCGGCGACGGGGCGTTCATGCTTCGCTCCTACCTCAAGGAGCCGGACGCGCGCGCGCAGTACGTCGAGGACAACCTCGTCGGCGGCTGGTTCTCGACCGTGCGCGTCGACAAGGACGTCGAGTTCAACGGCGACCTCGCGCAGGGCGCGGCGACGGTGAAGTACAAGGCGCACTCGGATTCGCTCGCTCGGCGCGAGGGCCACGACCTCGTCGTCCCGCTCTCGCCGAGCTGGACGTTCGCCTCGGCGCTCGCGCCCCTCGTGACGCGCTCGCTGCCGGTGGTGTTGCCGCCGCAGCTCGCGCCGAGCCACCAGGGCCGCACGCTGCGCATCACGGCGCCGGCCGGCTACAAGTGGGCGGAGCTGCCGCCCGGCGGCGAGGTGAGCGGAGGCGCGTTCGGGCGCGCCTCGCTCGAGGTGAGCCGCGATCCGCACGATCCGCGCGTGGTCGTGGTCAAGAGGCGGATGACGATCGATCAACACATCATCCCGGTCGACAAGTACCCGGCGTGGCGCGCCTTCTTGCAGCGCGTCGACGCGTTGATGCACAGGACAGTGCGCGCGGTGGAGTCGAGCCGCGTGCCCGAGCGAAGCGACGGAACGGGCGCCCACAAAGAAGGCGGTGCGAAATGAAGCCGAGCGTCCTGTTTCTCCCGGTGCTGGCGGCGATCGCCTGCGGCGGCCCCGGCGCGAAGGCGCCCCCCACGCACGCCGCTTCCGAGCTCTCGAGCGCGTTCGACACGGCGCTGCGCGAAGAGATGGGCGGCGACGACGTCAAGGCGCGTGATCTCTACGGTCGGGCCATGACCACGGCCATGGGGGTGTCCTGGGACGCTCACCGCGTCGCGGGCGTGCTCGCGGTGCTCGACGCTCTCGCCGACGGCGGGCCGGACGTGCTGGCGGAGGCCGCCGGTCACGCGGCGCTGATCGACCGCCGGCCCGACACGCAGGGCGTCCTCGCGATGCTCGCCACGGACTTCGGCATGGCCGACGATCCGTTCACCAAGG
>DATIQP010000798.1:0-4907 GCA_035470765.1 Polyangiaceae bacterium
GTCCAGCAGGAGCTGCTCGGCGAGGCGTGGGGCCTCCGCCCGTCCGACGTGCTGCTCCACACGCTGCCGCTGCACCACATGCACGGCCTCTGCATCTCGCTGCTCTCGTGCCTTGGCGCGGGCGCCACCGTGCGCATGCTCCCCGGCTTCGACGCCTCGCGCGTCTGGGACGAGATGGCGACGAGCAGCGTCTTCATGGCGGTGCCCACCGTCTACAAGAAGCTCTTCGACGCCTTCGACGCGGCCGACGCGGACGCGCGCGCTCGATGGATGCAGAATGCAAGGGGGCTGCGCCTCGCCACGAGCGGTAGCGCAGCGCTCCCCGTCACGCTCGCGGAGCGATGGCGCTCCATCGCCGGCACGATTCCCCTCGAGCGGTTCGGCATGACCGAGGTGGGCGTGGGCCTCTCGAACCCGCTCGACGGCGAGCGCCGCGCGGGCACCGTCGGCCTGCCGCTCCGCACGGTGGAGACCCGCATCGTCTCGGGCGAGACGAACGTCGACGCCGAGAGCGGCGAGCTCTGGATCCGCGGCCCGAGCGTCTTCTCCGGCTACTTCCGCCGCGACGAGGCGACCTCGAAGGCCTTCCGCGACGGCTGGTTCCTGACCGGCGACACCGTGACGCGCGACGAGCGCGGCTACTTCCGCATCCTCGGCCGCACCAGCGTCGACATCCTCAAGAGCGGTGGCTACAAGCTGAGCGCCCTCGAGATCGAGGAGGCGCTGCGCGACCACCCGGCCGTCGGGGAGGTCGCCGTCGTCGGCGTCCCCGACGAGACGTGGGGCGACCGCGTCGTCGCGTGCGTCGTCCGCCGCGCCGGCCACGACCTCACCGCCGAGGCCCTGCGCGCGTTCGCCAAAGAGAAGCTTGCATCTTACAAGTGTCCGAAGGACGTCGTGTTCCTGGACGAGCTCCCGCGCAACGCGATGGGGAAAGTCCAGAAGCGAGAGCTCGTGGGGCTGGTGGGAGCGGCAGAGAAAGGCTAAGTTTCGCCCCCGATGAACCCCACCGCCCTCCTCGAAACTTCTCTCGGCAACATCAAGGTCGAGCTCTTCGTCGACCAGATGCCCCTCACGGCGAACAACTTCATCAAGCTCGCCAAGAGCGGCTTCTACGACGGGCTGCACTTCCACCGCGTCATCGACGGCTTCATGCTCCAGTTCGGCTGCCCCTACTCGCGCGACCCGAAGAGCCCGATGGCCGGCACCGGCGACAGCCCCGACGGCACGATCAAGGACGAGCACACGGCGAAGATCTCGAACGAGCCGGGCACGCTCTCGATGGCGAACACGGGCCAGCCGAACAGCGGATCGTGCCAGTTCTTCATCAACACCGTCCACAACTCGTACCTCGACTGGTTCACGCCCGGTCAGTCGAAGCACCCCGTCTTCGGCAAGGTCATCGAGGGCATGGACGTCGTGAACAAGATCGAGAAGACGCCGACGGACAGGGAGGACCGGCCGCGCACGCCGGTCCAGATGAAGAAGATCACCGTCGTAGGGGCTTGAGGCGCGCGCGGAGCTCGTCGGGCTTCACCAGTCCGGCGTGGCGCCACGCGACGCGACCCGCCGCGTCGAGCATCACGATCGACGGCACCTCGTGCACGTCGCCGAGCGACCCGCCGCCCGCGATCGTCGCCGGGTCGCCGAGCGCCACGGGAAACGTCACCTTCATCGTGTCGCGGTAGATCTCGACGAGCTCGCGGGCCGAAGGGTCCTGGAGGGCTACGAGCGCGAACCCGGCACGCGGGCCCTCGTCGCTGGCGACCGCGACCGCGTAGGCGACCTGCGCCTGCGAGAGCGTGTCCCACGTCGTCACGAAGACCAGCACCGCCGGCTTGCCCTGCATCGCGGCCGAGCTCACCGGGCGCGCGTCGAGCGAGTCGAACGCGAAGCTCACGGGCGCATTCGTGTCCGGCGCCGAGACGCCGACGAGCGCCTCCTGCTTGGCGGCGCCCCCGCACGCCACGAGCAGCGCAGCGGCGAGCGCGGCGCCGGCTCTCAGTGCCGCACGCACGAACCGCGGGGCCGTCATCCCTCGTCCTTCTGCCCCACGAACCCGTCCTCCCTGTCGGCGAAGAGGACGTTGAACGTGGTGAGCGAGCCGTAGCACTGGGTGATGTACTGCTGCATCTGCACCTTCTCCTCGTCCTCGAGCTTGGCGTTGCCGTTGATCTTCTGCTCGAGCACGCGGAGCCTGTCGCGGATCATCACGATCTTGTGGAAGAAGGCCTCGAGCGGGATGCGCTTGTCCGCGGTGCCCTCCTTGCCCGGCTTGAGCACCATCTCGCCGCCCTGCCAGCGCCCGCCGAGGGGCACCACGCTGACGCCGAGCTCCTCCTGAATCACCTGGCGCAGCACCTGCTTGAATTCCTTCGCGTCCATGTCGAGCAGCTCCTCTGGGATCTCGATAGCCCTAGTCACGACGGTCGCGCTCGGCGACGCCCCCATCCTCCGAGCGACGGGCGGCGCAGGCCTGGGCTTGGCCAGCAGGCTGCCCTTGCGAGCGTACTCGCCGCACGTGCTCGTCTCGAACAGCGGGGCCGACCACACGCCGAGCAAACACTCGCCCGTGCGGGTCACTTCCCCGTTCTCGTCGATGCGCTCCACCACCCGGACGAAGCGCGCGCAGGTCCCGCACCGCCCTTCGAGACTCGGCGGGCGGCTCGGATCGGTCACGGGCGCGGCGCCGCCATCGCCACGGCCTCGCGATCGGGCGAGAACAGGTGGGCGAACGCGGAGACGGCCGGCGGCACCTCGCGGCTCGCGCGACGGTCCGACAGGATGGCGTGCGCCAGGCCCTCGACCACGTGCGAGAGCGGCGCGCGCTCGAGCTGGGCGCCGCGGTGCTCGGTGTGCGGGACGTCGTCGTCGCGACGCAGAGGATCGTGCTCGGCGAAGGCGATGCCCTCGTCCGGCGAGTAGCCGCAGCGAAGCGTCTCGACGAACCGAAGCCAGAGCGGCGCCACGACCACGCAGACGTGCAGGCCGTCCTCGCGCTTGCCCCACCACGCCCGCGCCGGCCCGCGGCACGGGATGCCCCCGCAAGCCTCCGCGATGCGAAGCCGCCGCGCGTCGTCGTCCTCGACGAGGAGCAGCGGAGCGTAGAGCGACTCGGGCGGAACGAGCACGAGCGGGGCGTCCTCGTCGAGAGCGTCGAGCCACGCGTCGCGCTCCGCGCCTCCGAGGGCGTCGTAGGTGAGCGCCGCGGCCAGGGCCGCCTCCGCGTCGTCGGCCAGGGCCCTCAGCCACGCCTGCCAGGCGGCGCGCGCTCTCCCGGGCGGGAGCGCTCTCACGGTCTCGTCCTTTTCCCCTGGCATGGCCGGCGAGCTTAACCAGACGTCGGAGCCGGAGGGAAGAGTCGAGGATGACTTACGTCGTGTAGGTGTCCGAGCACCTTTTCGCACGCCGGGGTTTCGCGTAGATCGGAGGGCGCATGCCGCTCGCGCCCGCCGACGCTCCGGAGACCGTGGCACGCGTCCACGAGGGGATGCCGGTCGTGGAGATGCTCGGCCGGCAGATCCGGCGACAGCTCGGCTCGAACATCGAGCTCGACGATCTGCTCTCCGCCGGCCGCGAAGGGCTGCTCGGCGCCGCGCGCAGCTTCGACGCGTCGCTCGGCGTCCCCTTCCGCCGCTGGGCGAACCTGCGCGTGCGCGGCGCGATGCTCGACGCCGTGCGATCGCAAGGCGGGCTGCCCCGCCGCGTCTACCAGCGCATCCGCGCGATCGAGGCCGGCGATCGGATGACCGAGGTCGCCGTCGAGGAGGACGCGCAGAAGCCGGCGACGAGCGAGACCGAAGCCGACGCGCGCTTGGGCAACTACCTCGCGGGCATCGCGACCGCGATGGCCGTCGGCCTCCTCGCGCCCACGACGGGGCCCGATCCGGAGGACGTGCGCGACACGACGCTCACCGCGGAGGAGATGCTCTCCGAGCGCGAGCTGCTCGCCAGGGTGCGCGCCGCCGTGGACAAGCAGCCCGAGGCCGAGCGCCACCTGCTCGTCCGCCACTACTTCGATGGTGTCACGTTCGAGGAGGCGGCCACCGAGCTGAAGCTGAGCAAGAGCTGGGCGAGCCGCCTGCACGCGCGCGCGATCGAAGCGGTGGCGCGCGAGCTCAAGCGAGAGCGCGTCTCCGGTTGATGGTCACTGGCCGCCGCCGTTGATCACGGTCTTGAGGCCGCTCGAGGCGCGATCGATCAGCTTCGACGCGAGATCGACCGCCTCGCTGTAGCGGTACACGCCCGCCTGCAGGGCGAGCAGCTCCGACGGGCCGAGGTCCTGACCCGAGCGGCCGGCCGCGATGGCGCCGCGCATCATGCGCTCGCCCGAGCTCACCTCGCGACCGAGGCCCTCGAGCATGCGCGCGAAAGGCGAGGGCTCGCCGTCGGCGCGCGGCGGGGCCTGAGCGGGCACGTTGGCGCTCGCAGGCGTTTGCGTGACGGGCGGCGGGGGCGGGCCCTCGCCGATGGCGCGAATGGACATGGAAAACTCCTTGATCCGTCGGGCAGGAAGGCCCCGACCGAGGTCCCATCGGCACGACGTGCTCTCGAGTTGCGTGCTACATTTTTCGATAGTGAGCGTGGGCAAGGAGCGCATCTTGGTGGCGATGAGCGGCGGAGTGGACTCCTCCGTCGCAGCGGCACGCCTCTTCGACGCCGGCTACGACGTCGTCGGCTGCACGCTCCACCTCTGGGACTATCCGGACGAGGGGCCCGGCTCCCACGCGCGCTGCTGCGCCCCCGAGGACCAGTACGACGCGCGACGCACCGCCGATGCGCTCGGCTTCCCGCACTTCACCTTCGACCGCCGCGCGATGTTCGCCGAGCGCGTCGTCCAGCCGTTCGTCGCCGCCTACCTCGCCGGAGAGACGCCGAGCCCCTGCACGGCGTGCAACCGGACGGTG
>DATIQP010000799.1:0-12477 GCA_035470765.1 Polyangiaceae bacterium
GACGAGGCGAGCCACGATCCCCTCGACCGGATCGCGCATGGGGTCGGGCGCGGGCAGGCCGCGCAGGCTCTCCCAGAGGTGGCGGCGGTCGTGCTCGTCCATGGAGAAGAACTCGATGCCGAGGCAGCGGCCGCGGTCGCCCGGGCGCCGGCCGTGCAGGACGCGCGCGACCGTGCCGACGGCGTCCACCCACCGGTTGCTGCGCGGGGGCTTGAAGCAGACGACGACCTCCTCGCCCGTGAGGACGCGGTCGCGTGTGCTGACCAGCATGCCGGCCTCGGAAAGATCGAGGGCGAGATCCGCGACCACGCGGAAGTCGTGCTCGCGAACGACCTGGCAGTCGAGGCGTACGTAGCGACGGAAGGCACGGCGAGGGAGCGCCGCACGATCCACCGGGGGCCGTAGACTTTGAATCGCGCTCATGACGCCACGCTACGCACGCGCGCACACATGGCCCAATTTTCTACGCGCTCACTCGTCGCTCGGCTCGTCTTCCGGTGGTGGAGGGACGACGACGCTGAGGGTGCCGTCGGGCTCGCGCTCGAGCTCGTAGGCGTACGGGCCGACGAGCTCGCGCCGCCAGTGGCGGCCGGTCGCGCGCAACGTCTCGCGATCCGTCATCCAGTATCGCCAGAGGACGCTGCGCACGTAGCGGGGACGCGCGCCGGGGAACGGATCGCCGTCGAAGAGCCGGAGCACGTCGGGCGAGCCCTCGAGCAGGCGCCGCTCGAGGCGCACGACCCACGGGCAGGTCTGCATCGCCATGCGCACGACGTACCGCGGAGGAACGCCTTCCTCGTCGATGGCGCAGAACCAGAGGTTCCAGTCGAACCGAGGCTGGTACGGCGCGAACGTTTTCGGCGCCTCGTCCTGGGCTTGAGGTTTGTACTTGAAGCGGTAGGGGACGTAGTCGTTGCCGTCGTTCGAGCCTTGCAGCTCCACCTCGTAGCGTACTTGAGTCATGCGTGCGAAGAGCCCGTAACGGTTGGCCAATCGGAGGTGCTGGAGGGGCGCGATCGGGGCCGCGAGCCACGAGATGGGCGCGGGCGCGCCCTCGAACGCGAAGACCGCGAGCGAGCCGTAGAACAGCCAGCCGAGCCAGGCCGACGAAGCCCAGAAGCGCCACCTCGCGCCGCGCGCCTCCGGCGGGGCGGGTGAGGGCGACGGCAAGCGCAGGCCGAGGTGCGCGAGGTGGCCGTCGTCGAGCAGGAGGACGCCAAGCGACAGCACGAGGTAGTTGAGGAAGCCGTAGTTGCCCGTCGCGATGATGCCGAGCTGCAGCGCGGTGAGCACGCCGAAGATCCACGGTCGAACGCGGCGGGGGCCGAAGACGAGGAAGATCGGGCCCAGCTCGACGACCAGCGTGACGAACGCCACGGCGGCGTGGAAGCCGTGCGGGAGCTGCTGCGCCCACCACCCGAGGGTCGCGGGGAGCGGGCCGTTCTCGTAGTAGCGGTCCATCGCGGTGAAATCGCGCCAGCTCGGATCGCCGCTCGCGAGCTTCGCCACGCCCGACTCGAAGTAGATGCGGAAGCACTCCCACAAGAGGACGAAGCGCGCGGCGCGCGAGGGCGGGCGCCTGGCGCCCAGGCGGGGGAGCAGGCCCGGCGGTGCGAAGACGAACGCGGCGGCGGTGGCCTCGAGGAGCATGCCGTCGGACTGGTAGGAGGAGAAGTCGCCCGCCGCGGGGACGAACGAGGCGAACGCGAGCCCGCACACGACGAGGCTCGCGCGCGGCGCGAGGTTCAGGACCAGCGTGGTGGAGGCGATCAGCCCGGCCACGACGAGGACGGCGAGCCCGCGGTCGGACGGCGCGAGCCAGAGCAACGAGGGCAGCAGCCAAAAGCGGCCCACGCCGGGGTAGCGCCGCGCCACGAAGGGGAAGAGCTCGGAAACGGGGAGGATCCCGTGATCGCCGATCAGGCCGCGGATCTGGAATGCGAGCGAGTAGAAGACCGAGAAGTGCCAGAGGCCGAGCAGGCGCAAGAGCACCCACCGAGCGCCGAGGAAACCGGGAGCGCGCGCGTCGGGCTCGAAGAACGCCCGCAGCCAGGCCGCGAGCCGAAACGGGCCGCCGACCTCGTGCTCGTCGCCGGCGTCACGGATCGGCGTCACGGGCAGAGCGCTTGTCCACCGCCCGAGGCGTAGGCCCTCACCTTGGCCACGAGGTTGCCGCCGTCGGACTCGGGCGTCGTCTGGTCGCCGGCTCCCGCGCCGAAGGCGAAGCCGACGACGTGCGCCGCGGCGAGCTCGGAGGTGTGGCCGAAGAAATAGTCGACCCGGTTGTCCTTCCAGGCGTTGGGCTGGTTCGGCAGGGACATGTTGCCGACGGGCACCTGCCAGCAGACGAGCGGCTTGCCCGCGGCCTCCGAGAGGGCCTTGGCCCAGGCGAAGTCCTGGTGGAACGTCGGCAGCTTCTGGTTGGTGTCGTCCCACCACGCGTTGCGGCCGATCGACTGGTAGTAGCCCGCGTCGCGATCGGAGGCCTCCACCACGACGAAATCGCTCTGGTCGGCGCCGCACGACGTCAGGAACGCCGCCGTCTTCTGCGCGTACGCGGCCACGTCGAGCTGCGTGTCGGTGTTCATCGCGGCGTCCGGGCCGGCCGACCACGCCGAGGCTTGGAGGCCGACGAGCGCGTTGGGAGCGTACTTTCGCACCATCGCGATCATGCAGTGGCCCATGCCCGCGATGGAATTCTCCTGGCTCGCGCAGTCGGTGGCGTTTGCCGATGCGACCGCTGCCGGCTCCGCGTGCGGATCGCTGCCGACCTGCTCGGCATAGCCCCAGAAGTCCGGCTCGATCTGGAGCATCACGACGCTCTGCCCGACCTGCTGGAGCAAGAAGCGCCAGTCGGCGAAGTAGCGAGCCATGAAGGCGGCGTCGTTGGCCGCGGTGGTCACCTCCGCGGCGCCCTCCTGGACCTGGCTCGCCTGGAGGATCTCGTAGTAGCTGATCATCGGGACCTGGCCGTCGCCCGCCGCCCTCGCGAAGAAGCTGCGGGCGAACGCCCCCGGCGGATCCTGGTCGGACTGCCAGCAGCCCCACCACCCGCAGCCGCCGGCGCCGTTCGCGCACGACTTGCCCGCGGACGTGCAGCCGCTCGCGCAGCTCGCGCAAGGCCCGCTGCCGTCGGCGAAGCCGCCCGAGAGGTACTGGTAGCGGAGGTCGAACGGGGCCGCCTTCGCGGTGCTGTCCTTCATGGAAGCGCCGGCGAGCATGTGCGACTTGCCGACCTTGTGGAGCAGGTCGGCGCCGCTGCACGTCCCGAGCGAGCCGTCGGGGATGGCGCCGCCGTCGCTCGTACCTCCGCCTCCGCTGCTGCACGCGACGAACACGACGACGGCGAGAGACGCTCCGACGAAGAGACGCATGAGGACTCCGCCGGCGATTGTAGCCCAGGTGCGTGTGCTGAGTAGCACACGCACACAGGCTCGCTTGCGCTCGCCTAGTCCAGCGGGCTCAGAGCACCAGCGTCTCCTGGTGCTCGCCCCACGCCTTACGGAGCACGTCGGCGATCTCGCCCACCGTCGCGCTCGCCTTCACGGCCTGCAGGATGAGGGGTAGCAGGTTGTCCTTGCCTCCGGCCGCGCGCTCGAGCCCCTGCATCACCGCCGCCCACGCTCCCTGGTCGCGCTTGGCGCGCACGGCGCGTACGCGCTCGGTCTGCTCGCCCTCGATGCGAGGGTCGATGCGCAAGAGCGGCACCGGCGGCGAGTCCTGGACGAAGGCGTTCTGCCCCACGATGACGCGCTGCTTCTGCTCGATCTCGAGCTGGTAGCTGTAGGCGCTCTGCTGGATCTCCCGCTGCGGGTAGCCCTGCTCGATGGCGGCGACCATGCCGCCCATCCCGTCGATGCGCTCGAGATACTTCTGGGCGCCTTCCTCGACCCGCGCGGTGAGCGCCTCGACGGCGTAGCTGCCGCCCAGGGCGTCGACGAAGTCGGCGACGCCGGACTCGTGGCCGAGGATCTGCTGCGTGCGAAGCGCGATGGTGGCGGCCTCGGCGGTGGGGAGGCTGAGCGCTTCGTCGTAGCCGTTGGTGTGGAGCGACTGGCAGCCGCCGAGCACCGCGGCGAGGGCCTGCACCGTGACGCGCACCACGTTGTTGAGCGGCTGCTGCGCGGTGAGCGTCATGCCGGCGGTCTGGCAGTGGAAGCGCAGGGCCTTGGCGCGGTCCGTCTTGGCGCCGAAGCGCTCGGTCATGATGCGGCACCAGAGCCGCCGGGCGGCGCGGAACTTCGCGACCTCCTCGAGCAGGTTGTTGTGGACGTTGAAGAAGAACGAGAGCTGGCCGCCGAAGCCGTCGACGTCGAGCCCGGCCGCGATGGCCGCTTCGACGTAGGCGATGCCGTCGGCCAGGGTGAAGGCGACCTCCTGGATCGCGTCGGCGCCGGCCTCGCGGATGTGGTAGCCGCTGATGGAGATCGTGTTCCACTTGGGGACCTCCGCCTGGCAGAAAGCAAACAGGTCCGTGATGAGCCGGAGCGACGGCCGCGGCGGGTAAATGTACGTCCCGCGAGCCATGTACTCCTTGAGGATGTCGTTCTGTACGGTGCCCGAGACGCGGTCGCGCGGGACGCCGTTCTCCTCGGCGACGGCGATGTACAGGCAGAGCAGCGTCGCGGCCGTGGCGTTGATCGTCATCGACGTCGAGACCTTGTCGAGCGGAAGGCCGGCGAGCAGCGTGCGCATGTCATCGATGGAGTCGATGGCGACGCCGACGCGCCCGACCTCGCCCAGCGCGTGCGAATCATCCGAGTCGCGGCCCATCTGCGTGGGCAGGTCGAAGGCGACGCTGAGGCCCGTCTGGCCTTGTTCGAGCAGGTACCGGTACCGCTCGTTGGACTCGCGCGCGGTGCCGAAGCCCGCGTACTGGCGCATCGTCCAGAAGCGGCCGCGGTACATGTTCGCCTGCACGCCTCGCGTGAAGGGCGGCTTGCCCGGCACGCCGAGGTCGCGCGCGGGGTCGAAGGCGAGGGCGTCGAGGTCGTCGGGCCCGTAGAGCGGCGCGGCGTCGGCGTGACCGGCGAGGGTGGGGTGGCGCTTTCGCGGGGCGGTCTTCGTCTCGAGCGGGCCGAGGACGTCCCTCTGCCACTCCCGGCGGAGCTTTTCGTAGTCGTTCGGCACGCTCCCGATTTAGCGCGAAGGGCGCCCGAAGCCTACTTCCCAGATCGCCCCGAGTGGATGGGGCCGCCCCGCCGTGCCCTCCGACGAGCGGCAGCGTGACCTCGCCGGCGGGTCCTGCTCTAGCCCTCGCGCTTGCGCAGCACGCGAGTCAGGGCGGTGCTCGCGGCGCGGGCGAGCTGCTCCATGCGCTTGGTGCCGAGGGCCGTGTCGCCGAGCTCGTCGGCGAGGAGCAGCAGGACCGGGTGCATGTCGACGCGCACGCCGAGGACGGCGACGTCGCGCGACACCTCCTTCATGAACTCCAGGATGGGCAGGTGACCGTCGGTGCGAAACAGCGGGCCGAGGTACATCGTCCCCGCGGCCGCCGTGGCCAGGACGCTGGGGACGCTGGTCGGCACCGAGACGGTGCGCCAGGTGCGCGCGTCGCCGAACTCCGCGTTGCACGACCAGCCGACGAACGCGTCGCGCTTGACCGCCATGATGGCGACGCGCCGCGCGACCGTTCGCAAGCCCGAGATGAGCAGCGCGATGACCGCGTCGCGATCGTTGGCCTCCTCCAGCGCCGCGAGCACCGGACCAGGGTCGGCGAAGGGCAGCGCAACGGCCTGCATGGAGGACGACGACCGGCGCGGGCTCTCGGTGCGGCGGGTGGCCGAGGGCATGGGCGGCGCCGGGGCGGTCACGGCCGTGTGCCGGAGATCGCTCGGGGCGGGGATGGTGTTGGGCTGAGCCTGGGGAAGGCGTGTCTCCGAGATGAGGACCGAAGCCGGCACCTGCTCTGCCAGGCCACGCGACGTCCGGGCCTGGCGCTCCGACGTCGGGGCCTTGAGCGCGAAGACGGGCTCGGCGTCCCGCTCCGTGTCGGGCGGCTGGGCACGAGTGCGCAGCTCGATGACGGGCTCCGGGCTGGCCGCCGGGTGATGCGAGCGCCGCATGAGAGGAATGGGCATGTCGGAGGGAGCGACGTGGGGCACGGCCGCCGGCACGACGCTGACGATCGGCGTTCCCCACACGGGAGTGCGCGAGCGCTCCTTCTGCGGCGGGCTCTCGACGGGGGCCGCGACCGGCTCGATCGCCTGCATCTGCTCGATCGCCGCCCGGATCGCCGGCAGCGTGGCCCGGAAGAGGCGGACCTCCGCCCGCAGGAAGAACGCGATCTCGTTCGCGGCGTGGACGTCGCCCGGATCGAGCACGGCCAGATCCACGGCGCCGCTCTGCGGGTCGCGGCCGATGGGCACGGCGAGCAGCCGGGCGCAGATCCCACGAGGAAGCCGCTCCACCAGGCCGAGCGACGGCGTCAGCGTGGTGAGCGGCGGCAGCCCGCCCTTGCCGATGACCTCCTCGAGGCGGGCCTCGTCGAGCGCGCCCGTCGCGACCAGCGCCTGAACGAGCGACATGCCATGCGTGGCGTGCAAGAACAGCCCGCGCGCGAGGGCGCGCTGGGAAACGGCCTCGGACACCAGCAGGCTCTCCGCGAGCTCGAGCGTCACGTCAACAATCTACCATGCCGGTCACGGCTCGCGCGGCGCCTTCGGGAACTGGAAGACGATCTCGCTTTTTCTCACCATGCCGAGCTCGTTTCGCGCGATGTGCTCGACCGCCGCCGGGTCGTCGCGCAGGTGCCGGACCTCGGTCTTGAGATCGCCGATGTCGTGGCGCAGGGCGCGGTTCTCGCCCTGTACGCTCGTGAGCTCCTTCTCAAGCGCCCGCATGCGGGGGAGCCCTTCGGGCCTCAGCACCATGACCGGCACGGAGAAGACGGCCAGGGCGAGGATCCCGACGGGGAGGGCGCGCGGCAGCGAAGAGCGAAGGTCCATCGGGTTACGGACCACGCAGCATAGGCAGGGACGCCGACGCTGGCCCAGTTACCTGCTCGGCGGTGCGCGCGGCGCGCAGCTCGATGCGGACCGTCGTGCCGGCGCCCTCCTGCGAGTCGATGATGAGCTTGCCGCGGTGCGCGTCCACGACGCGCCGGACGAACGCGAGGCCGAGGCCCGAACCCTGAGTCTTGGTCGTGAAGAAGCCGTCGAGGGCGCGCTCGCGCGTGCGAGGGTCCATGCCGGGGCCCTCGTCGCGGACGGAGACGAAGACCCAGGCGCGATCGTGCCCGGAGGTGGTGCCCGTCTGGACGTGGACGACCTTGGTCGCGGCGGCCTCGTGGGCGTTGCGCAGCACGTTCTCGAGCGCGATGACGATGAGGTCGTGATCGGCGTCGCACGCGGGGAGCGCGTCGGCGAGGTGGGCTTCGATCCGCCGGCTCGGACCGAGGAATTTCATGGCCTCGCGGACCGTCTCGTTCATGTCCGCGGGGGCGAGCTGCGCCTCGGCCCGCCCGATGCGCTGGTACTGGTCGACGATCCGCGCGAGCCGGTCGCACTGCTCCACGAGCAACCCCAGGAACTCCGTCTGCTCGTCGATCGAGCGCGCCGCCGCACGCTCGGCGGCGAGGTACTGCGCCGCGCCCCGGATGGACGCGAGCGGGTTCTTGATGTCGTGGGCCATCTGCGCGGCCATGCGCCCGAGGGAGGCGTGCGCGAGCGTGCGCTCCCGGTCCGCGGCGTAGTCGGCGACGACGAACCGCGAGGCGAGCAGGGCGCCGAGCGCGACGAACATCGTGCCGATGGTGGCGAGCGCGGTCCGGTTCCCGACGAAGCGAAAGATGGCGATCTCGGCGAGCACGACGGTGAGGGCGATCGCGACGGCGTTGACGCCCGTGAGGAGCGAGAGCCCTTCGAGCACGCGGAGCGCCGCGCCGGCGAGCAGAATGGCGGCGATCACCAGCCCCCACTCGCCGAGCTTGGGAAACCAGGAGGCGCCGGCGATGAGCGCCAGATCGGAGGCGTTGCTGAGCGCCGCGATGAGCTCGGCCGCGAGCACCAGGCGGGTGCGCGCCTTCTCCAGCGCGGACGCGTCGCGGAGGTGCCAGATCAGGAGCGTCGTCCCGTGGCTGACGACCACCACCATGCCGACCAACATGAGCCACGCCCAGGGCGTGCTCTGGGGGAAGAACTTCATCGGGGCCGCCACGAAGGGAGAGAGGCTCGCGAGCGAGATGGAGCCGAAGTAGCCGTAGCTCGCGACGAGCATGCGGCGGTGCTCGCGGCGCTTGCCGACGAAGGCGACGACGAGGTGGTAGAAGAGCGCGGCGGCGAGTGGGGACGCGGCGGCGTTGAGCCATCGCCAGGGCTTCTCCTCGGTGAGATCGGCGATGAGCTGGGCGACGTTGTACGTAACGAGGTCCACGCAGAGCAGAGCGAGGACCCACGCCACCGGTTCGGCCGTTCGACCGCGCCGGCCGCGCCAGGCGGCGAGGATCGTGACCGCAAAAAATGCCGAGCTTGCGATGAGCGCCAGGACGATGTCGAGGGCTATGGCGCGCATTGCCTCGATGGTAGCGCGTCATGCGTCCGTTGCGCACGGCTGCCGCGGGGCGTGGTAGGGTCGAAGTGGGTGGGGGTTTTCGATGACCGAACGGATCCTCGTAGTCGACGATGACGCGGCACTGCGAACCGTGCTGGTGGGCCTGCTCGGCCAGGCGGGCTACGAGGCGCGCGCGGTGGAGTCCGCGGAGCGCGCCCTCGAAGAGGTCGGGAGCGCGCCCGTCGACCTCGTGGTGACGGACGTGCGCATGCCCGGGATGGATGGCCTGGGGCTGCTCTCGGCCCTCGGCAAGAGCGCGCCCGATCTTCCCGTCGTCGTCATCACGGCCCACGGGACCGTCCCGATGGCCGTGGAGGCGATGAAGCTCGGGGCGAAGGACTTCTTGCTCAAGCCGTTCGATCGCGAGGAGGTCATCGCGACCGTCTCCCGCGCGCTGCAGGCCGCGGAGGCTCGCGGCGACGCGCCCCCATCCATCCCCTCCGCGGTGCGTCTCTTGGGGGACTCCGCTCCGATGCGCGAGCTGCGCGATCTGGTGGCCCGCGCGGCCCGCTCGGACGCGATCGTGCTGCTGCGAGGCGAGAGCGGCAGCGGCAAGGAGGTGGCCGCCCACGAGATCCACGACCAGAGCGCGCGCAAGAACGGCCCGTTCGTGCCGGTGCACTGCGGGGCGCTGCCCGAGTCGCTCCTCGAGAGCGAGCTGTTCGGCTACGAGAAGGGCGCGTTCACCGGCGCGATCAAGCGCAAGCCCGGGCGGGTCGAGCTCGCCGAGGGCGGGACGCTGTTCCTGGATGAGATCGGCGACGTGAGCCTGCCCGTGCAGGTCAAGCTGCTGCGCCTGCTGCAGGAGAGGGAGTTCTCTCCGCTGGGCGGTACCGTCGCGCAGAGGGCGGACGTGCGCTTCATCGCCGCCACCCACCGCGATCTGGAGTCGATGGTCCGCAAGGGCGAGTTCCGCGAGGACCTCTTCTACCGGCTCGACGTCGTGCCGATCTGGCTGCCGCCGCTGCGCACGAGGATGCAGGACGTCCCGCTGCTCGCGGAGCGCTTCTGCGCCGACGCCGCCGCGCGCAACCGCGCCCGCGCGACCTGCCTGACCGCCGACGCCGTCGCGCGGCTCGTCGAGCAGCCCTGGCAAGGCAACGTGCGGGAGCTGCAGAGCTTCATCGAACGCCTCGTGGTCTTCGCCGACGGCGAAGCGGTCACCGCCGCCGACGTCGAGCGCGAGCTCGCCCGCGCGCAGCGCTCGCTCACCTCGCCGGGCCAGGCGCCCTCGGGCGCGCGCGACAGCAGCCTGGACGCGCAGCGCGCGCTCGCCGAGCGCAGCGCCGTGCAGGAGGCGCTGCAGCGCGCGGCCGGCAACCGCACCATCGCGGCGCGGCTATTGGGGGTGAGCCGGCGCACGCTCTACAACAAGCTCGCCGAGCTCGGCCTGTCCTGAGGCCATGACGTCCCGCTACGAGCCGGTCATCGGCCTGGAGGTGCACGCGCAGCTTCTCACGGCGACCAAGGCGTTCTGCTCGTGCCCAGCCGCGTTCGGGGCGCCGCCGAACACGCACGTCTGCCCGACCTGCCTCGGCCTGCCCGGAGCGCTCCCGGTTCTCAACGGCGCCGCCGTTCGATTCGCCGTGCTGGCCGCGCTCGCGCTCCGCTGCACGATCGCGCGCGAGAGCCGCTTCGCGCGCAAGAACTACTTCTACCCGGATCTTCCCAAGGGCTACCAGATCAGCCAGTACGACGAGCCCTTCAGCAGCCGCGGCTGGCTGGAGATCGACGTCGAAGGCGGCACCAGGCGCGCGCACATCACGCGCGTGCACATGGAAGAGGACGCGGGCAAGAGCTCCCACGATCGAGGCGGCGGCTCGATCGTCGATCTGAACCGCTCGGGCGTGCCGCTGATCGAGATCGTCGGCGAGCCGGATCTGCGCAGCGGGGCAGAGGCGGCGGAGTATCTGCGCTCGCTCCGCGAGCTTCTCATCTTCCTCGGCGTCAACGATGGCAACCTGGAGGAGGGCTCGTTCCGGTGCGACGCGAACGTGTCGATCCGCCCGGTCGGCTCGGAGGTGCTCGGGACGCGCGTCGAGCTGAAGAACATCAACTCGTTTCGCTTCGTCCAGAAGGCCATCGAGCACGAGATCGCCCGCCAGGAGGCGGTGCTGGAGTCGGGCGGCGTCCTCGTGCAAGAGACGCGAGGGTGGGACGAGAGGCTCGGCTCCACCTTCACGCTGCGCACGAAGGAAACCGCGCAGGACTACCGCTACTTCCCGGAGCCGGACCTGCCCGTGCTCGTTCTCGACGAGGCGTTCGTCGAAGGCGTCCGCGCGGCGATGCCCGAGCTGCCGCGCGAGAAGCGGGAGCGCTTCGCCGCCGAGTACGGCCTCGCGCCGGCGGCGGCGAAGGTGCTCACGAGCCACCCGCGCGTGGCCGCGCTGTTCGAGGACGCCGTGCGGCTAGCCGGCGCCAAGGCGGCGGTGCGCGTGGCCAACTTCATCCAGACCGAGGTCCTCGGCGAGGTGGTGCTGAAGGGGCTGGACGCGGAGGCGCCCGTGTCGGCCGCGCAGATCGCCGAGCTCCTCGCGCTCGTCGAGAGCGGCGCCATCAGCGGCAAGCAGAGCAAGGAGGTGCACGCGAAGATGGCGCGCACGCCGCGGATGCCGCGCGACATCGTGCGCGAGCTCGGCCTCTTGCAGGTGAGCGACGCCTCGGCGCTCGAGCCGATCGTGCGCAAGGTGCTGGACGCGAGCCCCAAGCAGGCCGCCGACCTCCGCTCCGGCAAGACCGGCTTGATGGGGTTCTTCGTCGGGCAGGTGATGAAGGAGACGCGGGGGAGCGCCAACCCGAAGCTCGTCAACGACCTGATCAAGAAGCTCCTCGGCCTCGAGGGCTCGAATTAGCTAGGCTTTCGTCATGGCCCAAGCCGCCATAGGCCGCGTCCTCATCGTCGACGACAACGCCGACCTCGCCGGGACGCTGCGCGATGTCCTCCTGTCGGCGAGCAAGGGGGAGGAGCGCCTGGTCGTCGACGTGGCCGAGCGCGGCGAGGAGGCGCTCGCCTTCGCGCGGTCGCACGGGTTCGACGTGGCCCTCGTGGACGTGAAGCTGCCCGACGGCAGCGGGGTGGATCTGATCCGGCCCTTGCGCGACGCGAGCCCGAACAGCGAGATCGTGCTCATCACGGGCTTCGCGAGCATGGACGCGGCCATCGCGGCGCTGCGCGCGGGCGCCTTCGCCATGATCCTCAAGAGCTTCCGCCCCGACGAGCTCGTGACCACCGTGCGGCAGGCGCTGACGAAGTCGCGCCTGTCGCGCGAGCGCGAGGAGCTCGAGCACCGCTACCGCGCGGTGGCCGAGCTGACCGACGTCCTGGTGCTGGGCATCGACGCAGCCGGGCGCGTCGTGCTCTTCAACCGCAAGGCCGCCGAGCTCGCCGGCGTGTCGGTCGACGCGGCGGTGGGCCGCGATTTCGTGGCGGCGTGGATTCCCCCGGACGATCGCGGGCGCATGGTGGAGGCCCTCGCCCTGGCGCGGGAGACGCCGGAGCAGACGAAGGCGCGACCCCGCCCGCGACACTCCGACGTCGAGACGGGGTTCGTCGCGACGGGCGCGGACGAGCCGCGGAGGATCCGCTGGCACCTGGCCGGCAGCGTGGACCCGACGGCGGGCGAGATCGTCTACGGCATCGGCATCGACGTGACCGAGCGGCGCGCCCTGGAGAAGCGCGCGGCAAACGCCGAGGCGCTCAGCGCGATGGGGACGCTGGCGCTCAACCTGGCGCACGAGATCCGCAACCCGCTCAACGCCGCGAAGCTGCAGCTCCACCTGCTGGGACGGGACATCGACAAGGTGGAAGGCGCCGAGAAGACGCGCGCGGGCATGCACCGGCGCGTCGAGATCGTGGGCGATGAGATCGCGCGGCTGAACCGGCTGCTGACGGAGTTCCTGGAGCTCGCGCGGCCGCGCAAGATCGCG
>DATIQP010000800.1:0-7402 GCA_035470765.1 Polyangiaceae bacterium
CGAGCGGAGGGGGATCGGACGTCGCCGCGACGCGCAGTGGCGCGCTCGACGAGGGCGACGCAGCGCTGGGGCTCGCGGCGACCTGTTGCGCGGGGGCTGAGGAGGACGCCGCGGGAGCGCGCAGCAACGCGACCAGCCCCAGGGCTGCACCGACCGCCGCGCAGAGAGCCGCCGACGCGAGCAGGACCCACGGCCGCCGGCCGCCACGCCGCGCAGCGGGCGCGAGGGCGACGGGGGCCGGCGATACTTGATGCATCAACGGTTGGGCGCGTGTTGCCGCTGCGGCGATCCCCGCCGGCGGCGTCAGGCGCCGAGTCTGCTCGAAGGGCGCCTGGATCGCCGTCATGGGCTGGGTGGCGGGCACGGGCTCCGCGATGGGCCGGGTCGGCAGCGGCGCGGTGTGCGGCGGCGACTGGCCCGAGTCGTCCGGCAGGGTGGCCGGCACCGGCGTCGGCTGCGAGGCGAGGGCGAGCGGCGTCTGCGCCGCGGTCGGCTGCGTGGAGACCGGCCCCGAGTCGGCCGCCGCACCCGGCTGGGTCGAAGGCACGACCTCGAGCGTCGTCGGCCTCGCGAACCGGGCAAGCGCGCGCGCCATCTCGGCGGCGCTGGCGAAGCGGTCCTCCTTGTTCTTGGCGAGCGCGCGCGCGACGATCTGCCAGAGCGCTTCGTCCAGATCCTGCCGGATCGCCGTCAGCGGGACGGGCGGCGACGAGAGCATCGCCCGGAGCAGCTCCGTGGTGGACGGCCCCTCGAACGGCTTGCGGCCCGCGAGCGCGACGTACATGCACGCGCCGAGCGCGTAGAGATCCGAGCGCCCGTCGACGCCCTCGCCCGTCGCCTGCTCGGGCGCCATGTACGCGAGCGTGCCGACCACGAACCCCTGGCGCGTGAGCTTGTTGCCCGACTCCGCCTCGCCGTCGCCGCCGATGAGCTTGGCCACGCCGAAGTCGAGCACCTTGACGATGTCGGCCTGGACGCTCGTCCGCTCGAGGAAGATGTTGTCCGGCTTGACGTCGCGGTGCACCACGTTGGCGCGGTGCGCGGCCTCGAGCGCCGAGAGGACCTGCATCGCGATGTACGCGACACGCGCCTGCGAGAGCTGCGGGGTGCGCTTGAGCACGTCGCGAAGGTTCTCGCCGCGGAGCAGCTCCATGACGAGGAAGGGCGGCTCGCCCGGAGGGGTCTGGAAGTCGCTGATCTGCACGACGTTGGGGTGGCCGAGGCCGGCGACGACGTGCGCCTCGCGCTGGAAGCGGCCGAGCAGCTCCTTCTCGCCGGCGAGGTGGGGGTGCAGCACCTTGAGCGCGACCCTGCGATCGAGGCCCTCCTGCACGCCCTCGTAGACGGCGCCCATCCCGCCGGCGCCGAGCATGGCGCCCACGCGATAGC
Organism: Polyangiaceae bacterium; assembly: GCA_035470765.1. Lineage (GTDB taxonomy): Bacteria > Myxococcota_A > Polyangia > Polyangiales > Polyangiaceae > DASXHD01. Next base: position 1,390 of record DATIQP010000800.1, read on the forward strand.
GCGCGCCGATGCCGAGGAGCTTGCCGGTGAGCGGGGAGGTCCGTTCCAAGGGGATGTCCACTCTACTTTACTGAGCGAGGGCGGTCGTTGCCCCCTCGAGGCGTAAAACGAGCGAGTCGCCCGTGAGGGCGTAGGCGCTGCCCGAGGCCGCGCGGACCGCATTTTCGTCGGCGAGCTTGGGCAGATCGCTGCCGCCCGCGGTGACGTGGGTGATGGGCGCGGTCTGGCCGGTGCGGCTTCGGAGGTCGGCGAGGACGACGATGGCCTGGGCGGCGGCGCCGGGGGTGAAGGTGAACGAGACGCCCTGCGTCGAGTCGCCGATGGCGAGGCTCGCACCGTCGTCGTAGCCGGCCTGGGCGGGGCCTCGGACCCACGCGCGCCCCTCGACGGTGCTCGCGCGGTCGAAGACCGTCACTACGCTGCCGACGCTCGCCTGGGCCAGGGTGTCGATGTCGGCGGCGAGCATGGGGACGGCCGCGCCCGCGCGGGCGAAGAGCGGCGGCGTGCCGAGCGGTGCGGGGACCTGCGCATCGGCCGGGCCGTCGACGACGTCGCCCGCCCAGAAGCTCACCCAGCGCCCCGCGGGGAAGTGAACGCTGCGGGACGTCGCGCCGGCCTCGACGACGGGCGCGACGAGAAGATCCGGGCCGAGCAGGTACTCGTCGTCGGCCACCGCGCGCGCGCCGACGTCGTCCGGGAAGGCGAGCGGCAGCGGGCGGATGATGGGCGCTCCCGAGCTCTCCGCGAGGGCGAGCTGCGTGGAGAGGTACGGCTCGAGCTGGGCATGGAGCGTCGCGAGGTTCTTGTAGAGCGCCACCGTCTCGGAGTCGTACGCCCACGGCGCGTGCGTGTCACCGCCGCCTCCGAGCTGCATGATGACGCTGAGCGCAGTGTGCTCAGCCCAGCGCAGCAGCGCCTCTTTCGTGGGCGCGCCGTGACGGAAGCCGCCCGTGTCGGAGGCGAAGCTCGGGAAGCCGCTGACCGAGAGTGTCTGCGCGGCCACGATCGCCGCGGGCAGCCCGCCCACGGCGAAGGAGCCGTCGCTGCGGACGTCGCCCGCCTTCTCGAAGTCGTTGTCGAGATCGCCCGGCCAGACGATGTCCGCGATCGAGGCGCCGCCCCAGCTCGAAGCGCGCACGATGACGATGCCGCCGCCCGCCGCGTCGAGTGCCTCGTGGTAGGCGGCGTGGTAGCCGAGCGGGTACGCGCGCGCCGTGCGGTCCGTCGAGCCGTCGGCGAAGCGCACGCCGAGGCGCGCGTTGAAGATCTGCGGGATGATGTCCTCGCCGTAGTCGAGCTTGAAGCCGCTGCCGCCGAGCCCGACCGCGCGCGACGCGAGGCCCGCCCAGAAGTCGCGGCCCGAGCTGGTCGAAAAATCGACCATCCCGAAGCCTTGCTTGGCGTCGAAGCCGGGCGCCGACAGCGCGGAGCCGTCGCTCATGCGCACGAGCACACCCGGCGTCGCGTCGGCCTGGGCGTAGAGCTGGCGCGCCTCGTCGGGTGGGCCGGTGTTCGGCTTCTCGAGGTAGGGCGTCGACCAGAACAGGATGCGGTAGCCGAGCGCCGCGAGCTCGCCCATCAGCAGCGCCGGATCGGGGAAGCGCGCCGGGTCGGGGGCGAAGTCGTTGTAAGAGACCTGCCACGGGTTGTCGATCCACATGGTGGTCGCCGGGATGTGGAGCGTGCGCATCTGCGCCGCGTCGTCGAGCATCTGCGTGTCGCTGGTCCACTCGTTGCGCCAGTACATCGGCCCCAGCGCCCAGCGCGGCACCGCGCGGGGCAGGCCGACGTGTTGAGTGTAGGACGCAACGACCTGGAGCGGATCGCGTGCGAACAGGAGCCACGCGCTCGTCGTCTTGCCCTCGAACGTGGCGCTGACGACGCCCGGGTCGGCGGCGCCGACGTCGAACGCGCCCGCCTCGCGGCTCTCGACGAAGACGCCGTAGCCGCGCGACGAGACGAGCAGCGGCACGGGCACGTGCGCGTCGGTGGTGCCCGACTCGTTCTGCGCGTCGATGGACATGTGCATGGGCACGACGCGGCCGCGCGGGTCGACGTGATCGAAGCGCTCGCCCATGCCGGTGTAGAAGCCGGCGTCCGTGGCGAGCGCGAGGCGCACGAGCGCGGTCCTTTTGCCGTCGTCGCTCGTCGTCACGTGGAGGACGCCGGGCGCCGGGCTGTCGATGTGCACGGCGAGGCTCGTCAGCCGGTCGAACGTGTACGCGGTCGTCTTGGTGGGATCGTGCCAGCCGTCGGGCGAGTCGTTGTCGATCGATCGCGACACGAAGGACGCCCCTGGCGGCGACGAGATCAAGACGGCGCCATCGCGCGTCACGGTGAGCGAGCCGTCGGTGCCGAGCGTCGCGACGGTGCCGTCGCCCAGGTCGACCGTGTCCGCCGGCGAGGGGACGATCGTCGACTCGCACGACGCGCAGGCTGCGGCGACGGCCACCACGATGGCGAACGAGACCTTCACTGCCAAAACTTGGCCCTCCGCGTCCGGATCGTATAGCGGAAAAGGGTCAGCCGGCGGTGAGTCGTTCACTCGACGCTCGGCCCGAACTCTCGCTTCGCTCGAGGGTGCGGACCGGAGCCGCCCAAGGAGAGGTGTCATGCTGCGTCTACGCACGCTCGGCGTCGTCTTGTCTTTCGGAGTCCTCGCGGCCGCGGCCCCGACCGCGGACGCCGAGAGCCGTCACCTCTCGCTCGGCGAGATCGCGGTGGTCGCCAAGACGCCCGCGGACATGAAGCCCTCGCTCAAGAGCGCCCTCGACGCCGAGATGCGCGACCTCGATCTCCGCAGGGCTCGCAAGGACGCCGTGCTGAGCGTCTCGCTCGTGAAGCTCGACACCGAGCAGCAGCGCGGCAGCGCGTCGGCGACGTGCGTCATCTCGGCCACGCTCCGCAGCCGCGACGGCGGCACGATCTTCGCCATCCTCGAAGGCCACGCGCGCGCGCAAGGCGGCGGTCACGTCGACGAGAGCGCGCTGCGCGGCGCGGTGCACGGGGCGCTGTCGCGCGTGCCCGAGGCGCTGAAGTAGAGCATTGACGTTCGAGTCCGAACTCTCGGCTTCGCCTCGAGCGTGCGGCACTCAGCTCACTGCACGACGTCCGTCATCGTGCGCGGGTAGATCTCGAGGTACTTCGTCACCGACGCGTCCGTCGGCGGCACGAAGAGCCCGTAGACGCCCGTCACGCTCGCGAACTTCGTCTTCAGGCCGGTCGTGAGGCCGGTGAAGACGCCGCCCGGCAGGAAGTACGGGCTCAGGCTGATGATCTGCCCGCCGCTGCTGCCGCCGTCGAAGAACGTGTTGCCGAGGCCGAAGGTCTGCCCGGGCTGCTTCGGCGTGCCCGTGACGTTCGCGATCTGGACGAGGAGCGGGCCGTAGGTCTGCTCGTAGTCCACGATCTGATCGAGGTCCGAGAGCTGGGCGGTGATCGGCGTCGCGGTCCCCGTGCCGACCTGGCGCACGCAGCCGGGGTTGATCGTGTCGACGTGGAGAATGAGCTCGTTCTGGCCCTGGCTCGTGTCGCGGTAGGCCCACGCGTAGACGTCGACCTGCTGATCGACGGCGAGCGTGGTGAAGTGCGTGGCGGTGGGCGCGGTCACCCACTCGCGGATGCCGTGGTGGGCGCCCGTGGCGAGATCCGGGTAGGTGAGGTCCTGCTGGAGGAAGAACTCGCACGCCGTGCCCGCGGTGCAGGCGCCCTGCGAGATCGCGGTGACGTAGACGCCCGGGATCCACACCTCGGTGGGCTGCGACGGGTTGTCGTTCCAGACGTCGGAGATCGTCTTGGTGGGCGCCGTGCCCGGCTGCGAGGTGCAGTCCGGCCAGGTGAAGCCGGGCGCGTCCGTCGGCGGCGCGTCGGCGGGCGAGTCCTTGCCCGCGTCGACGATCTGGGCGGCGTCCGGCTGGGTGGTCACGTCCGGCTTGGCGCCGGCGTCGTCGAAGGGCAGGCCGGTGTTGCCGCTGCACGCAGCGAACGAAAAGGCGGCCAGCGAGGCGAGCGTGAAGCCCAAGAAAGCGGCGCGAACGTGCATTGCGCGCCCATCTAGCACAACCTTGGGGCCGCGCCAGCGGTGGACGGCTTGGCGAGGCGCGCTTGCCCGCCTTTCGTGCTCAAGTAGCCCGCATGCCCGCCCGTTCCATCGCCGAGCACTACGACACCCACCTGGCCGAGCACTACTCGTGGCTCTTCGGCGGCCTGCCCGAGCGCGTCGAGGAGAACCTCCACGCCTTCGTGGCATTAGGCCTCAGGCCGGGCGCGAGCGGCCGCGCGCTCGACATCGGCGCGGGCTCCGGCTTCCAGAGCATCCCGCTCGCGCGCCTCGGCTACTCGGTCACCGCCGTCGATCTGAGCCGCAAGCTCCTGGCCGAGCTCGCTGCACACGCCGAGGGCCTGCCCATCGTCACGGTCTGCGACGACGTGCTGCGCTACGTCGCGAGCCCGGCCGCGCCGCGCGAGCTCGAGCTCTGCGTCTGCATGGGCGATACACTGACGCACCTCCCGAGCTTCGGCGACGTGCAGCGCCTGTTGCGCGATCTCCAGCGCGCGATCCTCCCCGGCGGCCGCGCGATCTTCGCCTTCCGCGACTTCACCGAAGAGCTCGCCGGCGAGGCTCGCTTCATCCCGGTCCGCAGCGACGAGCACGCCGTCTTCACGTGCTTCCTCGAGTACGAGGGCGATCACGTGCGGGTCTACGATGTCATCCATCGCCGCACCGACCAGGGCTGGGACATGCGCGTGAGCTCGTACAAGAAGCTGCGCATCGCGCCGGACTGGTTCGGCAAGCGAGCGGCCGAGGCGGGCTTCGCCGTCGAGCGGAAAAGCGACGAGCACGGTATGGCCACGCTCGTGCTGCAAAGGGCCTGAGCGGCGCTACAATTCAAGGCTGAGCCAGTTGCCAAGGCGGAGGTCGGCGCGCAACTTGCAGCTGACAAACGCAAGCCACGGGGTGGACCATGCAAGAGCTACTCGCGATTTCGAGCTGTCCGGCCATTTCGATCCGACCGCAGGCCACGGTCCGCGAAGCCGCCGTCCTCATGGCGGAGCGGCACATCGGCGCGCTCGTCGTGCTCGACGACAAGGGAAGCCTCGTGGGCATCCTCTCCGAACGGGACGTCCTCTCGCGGGTCGTCGCGCGCAGCCAGGATCCGGACGGGACGCCGGTGTCGGAGATCATGACGAGGCAGGTCCAGACGGGCCGCGCCGAAGATCCGAGCGACTCGGCCCTCACCATCATGCTCGCCGGCCACTTCCGCCACCTGCCCATCGTCGACGCGAGCGGCGCCGTCGTCGGGATGCTCTCGGTGCGCGATCTGCTGCGCGAGCAGGTGGGGGAGCTGGCCCGCGAGAACGCCGAGCTCGTGAACTACATCTCCGCCGACGGCCCCGGCGGCTGAAACGGAGCGCGGCGCGGTCCGGAATGGATCGGCCCGCGCGCGGCTCGAGGCCATTATGCGGCGTTTTCGTCGCGGTACGCGGGCTGCAATCGCACCCGGCATGAGCGAACGCGACACCCGGGAGCGCGACATCCTCGTCGCCGCCAACGAATACGCCTACGTCCAGGACCTGACCAAGGGCGACATCGTCCTCTACGTCGGGCCGACCAAGATCAGCCTCTCCAACACCGAGCGCCTCGTCGACTACCGGTTCGATCGCTTCGTGCCGGTGAGACCGGTCCGCACGCTCGAGCGCAGCGAGAGTCCGGACCGAAGCGGCGACGACGACGGCACGGGCGTCAACCCGTTCGTCTCGGCTTCGTCGTCGCAGTACATCATCCTCGACAACCCCACCAAGGACGCCACGCAGAGGCCCGTGAAGGGGAGCAACAGCGCCGTCGAGCTGCGCGTCGGGCGCAAGATCATCGTGCCCGGGCCCGCGACGTTTCCGCTCTGGCCTGGCCAACGCGCGCACGTCGTCACCGGCCACGCGCTGCGCGAGGACGAGTACCTCGTCGTCCGCGTGTATGACGAGCTCGAGGGCGAGGCTGTCAGCCCTCCGATTGGAA
>DATIQP010000801.1:0-11298 GCA_035470765.1 Polyangiaceae bacterium
CGCGGACACGTCGAGCGAGCCGTCGTCGGCGAAGGCGAGCGTGACCTTGTCGGCGACCGGATCGAGCGAGAAGACCTGGTGCAGCACGCCGCGCGACTGCCCCGTCTGCTGGAGGTTGGTGAGCTCGGTCTGCCACTTCTGAGTGCGGCTGAAGTCCGGCAGGCTCGCGACGTCGCGCCCGCGCAGATCGAGGACGTGCACCGCGGTGCGCACATCGCCGGCGCTCGCGACGTACGCGAGCCAGTGGCCGCGGAGCATCGGAGACTCTTCGTCGATGCTCGTCGTGCGCGTGAGGTCGTAGACGCTGCCGAGCTCGAGCGGCACGCCCTCGGGGCTGAGGCGCACCGTGACCAGGTACAGATCGTTCGGATCTCCGCCGACGTGCGCGCGCACGATGGCGCGCCCCTGGAAGGCGAGCGCGCCGCCGAGCCCGCTCGACCCTCGCAGCCACTGGACGTCGCCCGGCGCGCAGGTGAGGCCCTTCTGGGCGAGCGCGGAGGCGACCGCCACGCTCGGAGTCGGTGCGAGGGCGTCCACGCTCCTCGCGTGGAGGTTCGCCGCCGCGAAGCTCGCCAGCGCCAGGAGGGGCAGCGGCCGCAAACACGGGTGACGAACGAAGGGCCGCCAGAGGGTCGAGATTCGCATCACGCTTGGAGTCGGGTTGCTCGGTTCATAACGCCCGCGCGGCGAAGATTCGCTCCCAAAACGAGAGCGACCGGCCATCGGAAGGACAGGCACCCACCGCCACTCAAGGGCTCACCCATGTCAACGGAGTTGGCGAGTTCTGCCTGTCCAATGCTGAAAAATGCCTCTTCAGTCTGGAACAAGGTTTGCTACGGTGTTGGCATCATGTCGAGGGTGAGGTCCATCCTCAGCGTCCTGTGCTTCGGGCTCGTCGTCTCGTGCATGAGCCCAACCTTGCCGCTGCCGCCGCCCGAAGCGCCGTCCGCTTCGGCGTCCGCCACGCCGGGCATGGTGCACCTCTCGTCGACGAAGGGCGCGGAGGCCAACGCGCTCATCCTCATCATCAACACCAACCCGGCCCTGCCCAACGATCAGCGGGTGGGCGGCACGTTCGCCGACGCCACGGGGTCGTGGGACGCCAACGTCTACGCCTCGAACGGCGACGTGCTGCACATCTCGCAGAAGTTCGGTGCGGACGAGAGCTCGTACATCACCTACTCGGTGAAGGTGCCGTAGGGGGCACTCTTCAAGCGCCGACGACGCGAAGGCTCACGCGGCGCTTCTTCGGCGAGGGCGCGTCGCTGGCTTCTTGCTCGGCGACGATATCGCCCACGAGATCGTAGTCGCTCGCCTGCGAGATGCGCACGCGGCGGATCTCGCCGGGCTCGGCGAGCCCGCCGGAGAGGTAGACCTTGCCGTCGATGTCGGGCGCCTGCCCTTTGTGCCGGCCCTCGAGCACCAGATCGTGCTCGTCGCTCGGGCCGCACACGAGCACGTCGAGCTCCTTGCCCACGAGCGCGCGGTTCTTCTCGCGCGAGATGCGCCGCTGGAGCGTCATCAGCTTGCGGTGCCGGCTCGCGGCGGTCTTGCCGCTCACCTTGCCCTCGAGCGTGGCGCTGTGGCTCGTCTCTTCGTCGGAGTAGCGGAAGACGCCCATGCGCTCGAAGCGCGCCCACTGGACGAAGTCGCAGAGCTCCTGGAACTCCTCCTCGGTCTCGCCCGGGTGGCCGACGATGAACGCGGTACGGAACGTGAGGTTCGGGATGCGCGCGCGCATCGTCTCGACGACCCGCTTCTGCCGATCGCGCCCGCACCCGCGGCGCATGCGGCGCAGCATCGCGTCGGCCGCGTGCTGCAGCGGCATGTCGACGTACGGCAGCACGACGGGGTGGTTCGCGAGCAGGTCGATCAGCTCGTCATCGACCTTCTCCGGGTACAGGTAGAACAGGCGCAGCCAGCGCAGGCCCTTCACGTCGGCGATGCGGCGCGCGAGGGCCGCGAGGTTGGTCTCGTCGTCTTTGCGATCCCGCCCGTAAGCCATCGTGTCTTGCGAGACGAGGTTCACCTCGCGGACGCCGTTCGCCACGAGCTGCTCGACCTCGCGCACGACGTCGTCCGCCGGGCGCGAGCGCTGGAGGCCGCGCAGCTGCGGGATGACGCAGAACGAGCACTTGCGGTTGCAGCCCTCGGCGATCTTCACCCACGCGCTGGCGCGCGGGCCGGTCACGACGCGAGGGTCCGACGCGCGGATGACCCACTCCGCCGGGTTTCCCACGAGCATGCGCTCGGCCTTGCCGCGCAGCACGTCGCGCAGCTTGAGCATGTCGCTCGAGCCGAGGAAGTGATCGACCTCGGGCATCTGCGAGGACAGCTCGGTGGGGTAGCGCTGCGAGAGGCATCCCGAGACGACGAGCCGCTCGCACGCGCCGTGCTCCTTCATCGCGGAGAGCTCGAAGATGGTCTCGATCGACTCGCGCTTCGCCTCGCCGATGAAGCCGCACGTGTTGACGACGATGACCTCGGCCTCGGAAGGATCGTCGGTCACGGCGTAGCCCTCTCCGGCCGCGACGCCGAGCATGACCTCGCTGTCGACGCGGTTCTTCGGGCAGCCGAGGCTGACGAAATGGATCTTCTTGCTCATCGGAGGCGCCCCGAGAAAAAGCGGAAAGGGGCGCGTTCTAATAGCAGGTCACGTCGGAGTTGTCCGCTCCGGGGGTGCCCTGGTACGGGCTCGACCACACGTGGAAGGAGAAGCTCCACCGCGCCCAGTCGGCTCGATCGTTCCAGGCGCAGTCGGAGGGGAAGGCGACCGAGCGCCCGTACTCGAGCGTGAACTTCGGGTAGGTGAGAGTGTCGACCAGCGTCGCGCCGGCGTAGACGCTCACCGTGTCGCCGTCGTTCTTGAGCACGTCGTAGGCGTTGAACGCCGCGGCGACGCTGGGCAGGGCGTGGTTGCTCTGCCCGTCGGCGGAGTCGGCCACGACCAGCGGGGCGCCCGGCGCGACGAGCACCCCCTGCGGGATCGTCGCCGAGTCCTTGCCCGTGGTGCCGCGCGGGGATTCGACGACGAGGCCGGAGGCGTCGAGGATGCACGAGCGCGTGTTGACCAGCTCGACCCACTCGCCTCGGTCGCCGATGCCCGAGGCCGAGGCGATCATCAGCTCGACGAGCTTCACGTCGCCCGGGCCGATGGGACCCGTGCACGGCTGGGCCGCGGCCGCGTCGGCCGGGGCGGAGCCCGCGTCGTCCGGACGGGGCTGACTGCCCCCGTCGTTCTCCCGCCCTCCGAGGCCGAAGACGCTGCCGTCGTCTTCGATCGTGCTCGCCTCGAGCGGATCGGGCAGCGGCGGATCGCTGCTCGGGTTGTCGAAGCCGAGGTCGTGGTCGCTCGGCTTCGAGCCGGAGCAGCCCCCGACGGAGCCCCCGAGGACGCACGCCACGAGCCACGCAGGGAGCCACCGCCAGCCAACCATGCGCGGCACACTACCCCAGAGAGAGGTGCGCCTCCAGCGTATATAGGGGCTTATGTGGGATATTCGCTCAGAGCGTTGATGTGCGTCAATGCTTCTGCTGAAAAGCCTCGATATTCTGGCGGAAGCGCGCGAAGAGGTAGAGGGAGTCATGGGGGCCGGCCGCGGCTTCCGGGTGGTACTGGACGCTGAAGGCGTGCAGGTCCGGGGCTGCGAGGCCCTCGCTCGTCGCGTCGTTGAGGTGCACGTGCGTGGAGCGCACCGTGGCGGGGAGCGAGTCGAGGTCGACGCAGAAGCCGTGGTTCTGGGTGGTGATTTCTACGTGGCCAGTCTCCAAATCCTTCACTGGCTGGTTCGCTCCGCGGTGCCCGAACTTGAGCTTGTAGGTCCGGCCGCCGAGGGCTCGCGCGAGCAGCTGGTGGCCGAGGCAGATGCCGAAGATGGGTTTGTTGCCCAGGAGGCCGCGCACGGTCTCGACGGCGTAGCCGACGGCCGCCGGATCGCCGGGGCCGTTCGAGAGGAAGACGCCGTCGGGCTGGAGGTCGAGGACCTCGCGCGCGGAGGTGCTCGCCGGCACGACGGTGACGCGGAAGCCCGCATCGACGAGGCAGCGCAGGATGTTGCGCTTGATGCCGTAGTCCAGGCACACGACGTGGTGCCGCTGCGCGTTCGCGTCGACGGAGAGCGGCGTCGCGCCCGCGCCGGGCTGCCACGCTCCGCGACCTTCCTCGAAGCGGTACGGCTCCTTCGGCGTGACGAAGCGCACGAGGTCGAGGCCGTTCATGTCGGGGGCCTTGCGCGCGGCGGCGAGCAACTCCTCGGCGCTGGCCGTGCCGAGCGCGGCGTTCTGGGCGCCGCGATCGCGCAGGTGGCGCGTGAGCTTGCGTGTGTCGACTCCGCGGATGGAGACGATCCCGTGCGAGGCGAGGTACTCGCCGAGCGATCGCTCCGCGCGCCAGTTGGACGCGACGGGGCTCGCGTCACGGACGACGAAGCCCGCGAGGCGGGGGCCGGGATCGCGAGGGTTCGAGGGCTCGACCGACTCGGTGTCGGCGTCGTTGACGCCGACGTTGCCGATCTCGGGCGCGGTCATGACGACGATCTGGCCGTAGTAGGAGGGATCGGTGAGCACCTCCTGGTAGCCGGTCATCGTGGTGGTGAAGACGGCCTCTCCCACGGTGGTCCCTTCGGCGCCGAAGGATTCTCCGGGGAAGACGGTGCCGTCGGCGAGGACGAGGCGAGCGCTCGCAGCCATCAGAACGTGCCGACCGCGCCCACGCTGCCGAAGCCGACGTAGGGTGTGAAGGAGAGGGAGCCGATCGTCGTCGTCGCCTTGTGCGACGACGGCGCGAGCAGCAGCAGCGTGACGCCGGCGGCGAGACCCGCGCCGCCCACGATGAAGCCGACGGTCGAGAGTGTGCCCATCAGGTGGTAGCTGTCGAGCGTGTCCTGGGCGCTGGGAGGGCAGGTGCCGTTGGTGCAGACGTTGGCGAGGTCGCCGTGCTTGCCGAGCGCGACGCCGCCCGTGACGGCGCCCAGGATCAAGCCCGCACCGCCGACGCCGATGCCGACCCAGCCTGCGACGCGCATGCCGCCGCCGCTCGAGCCGGTGTCGGCTTCGGCCGGAGTGGGGGCCTGAGTCGGAGTGGGGGGGGGCGCCGTCGCCGGGGGTGGAGTCGGAGTCGGAGTCGGAGTCGGAGTCGTGGCGCTGGCCTGAGCGGCCCTCTCGAGCGCAACGCTCGCCGTCGTCTCCTTGCCGTCGGCCACGGTGAAGGTCGTGCCGTTGGGCTTGCAGCCGGCGGCCTCGGCCTTGAGCTCGTGGCTACCCGGGTCGATGGGCCGCTTCACGCCGAGCACGACGCTCGGCACCGGCGCGCCGTCGAGCGTGACGCTCGGGTTGTCGCAGCCGGAGACGTTGATCGTCACGTTGGCGATGCGCGCCGCGACCGCGCCGATCTCCTGCTTCGCGTCCTCGAGGGCCTTGACGAACGGCGCAGGCGCGCCCGGCGGCAAGCCGCTGCGGATGATCCGGTTGTAGGCCTCCTCGGCGGCGATGAAGTGGTTGTTCTTCGCGGCGCCTCGTGCGTAGCCCAAGAGGAGCGTCGGCGGGACCGGAGCCTTGGCGTTGTCGAAGATGGTCACCGCGCGGTGGAATCGATCCTCGGCCGTCTTGCCGTCACCCTTGTCCAGCGCGGCCTGCCCCTCCTGCCCGAAGGCGCGGGCGATGTTCTTGTCCGCGTCCGACTGGGCCTGGGCCAGCGGCAAGGCGCAAAAAAAGGCCGAAACGGCCGCGAAACCGAAGAGCTCGAGCTTTCGCATCGTCGGGAGCATAGCGCCGTTCGCGTCCGTTTCGCTTGACGAATTATCAGCGGCTAGATAGGCGATAGGCGCTGATCACCACCGAACGCTCGAGTCGTAGGCGAGGGTTCGGAGTGAAAGGCTGTCGCGAAGGTGGCGGAATTGGCAGACGCACCAGATTCAGGTTCTGGCGCCGCAAGGCGTAGGGGTTCAAGTCCCCTCCTTCGCACAAAGTAGAGAGCCCCGCGGCTCACTCCATCTCGATGCGCTCGAGGCCCCGCTTGTGGAGCACGAGCGAGCCGCGCTGCTCGGCGACGTGATCTCCGTATCGCACGACGAGCCGCACGGGCACGCGATAGCCGCGCGGCGCGTCGGCGAAGCGCAGCCGGCCGGACTTGCCGTCGAACACGGGGACGGGCTTGGTCGCGTCGTCGAGGCGGGCGAAGAGCGGCGAGAGATCGTACCGGAAGACGTGCTTCACGCGCGAGATGCCGGCGCTGTCGAGCGCAGGGACGGCCTCCACCGTGCCCTGGTGGCGGTAACGCAGGCTCGTGATCCGGAGCGTCGCGCTGCTCTGCGGGTTGAGCGGATCGGGGCGCGACTCGTCCTCGTGAAGAAAGGACTCCTTGGCGAAGACGACGACGTCCCGCGCGGCGCACGTCTTGGCGGGGGCGCGGTAGCGCGCGATGCGCTGCGCGTAGAAGCGGTGCACGTTGTCGGCGAACCAGTTGCGGCCGACTTCCTTGATGCGGTCCTTGACCGCGTAGATCACCCCGGCGAGCACGCAGAGCAGGACGATGCTCGAGCTCAGTCGGGCCGACGCCGATCCGCGCGCGAGATAGAGCTGGCCGATGAAGGCCCACGTCGAGGCGAGGACCGCGACCGCGCCCGCGATCCAGTGCCGGAGCCGCTCGCTGACGGCGAAGCGCTCCGGCTCGAGGAACAGGACCTCCTGGAAGTGCTTCTTGAGCTGGCTCGCGCGATCGAGGTAGCGACCGAGCGCCTGCGGAGAGTCGGGGTCGGCCTCGGGGTAGCCTCGCTCGCTCCTGTGCGCGACCTCGTGCGCGAGCGCCGACTGGATCGCGGCGTCGATCGCGGCGACCCGAGGGCGCGCCGCCTCGCGTCGCGCGGCGCCGGGCTGGCGCGGTGAGCTGTCCGGCGACGTCAGGCCGGTCAGCTCGCGCTCGGCGCCAGCGAGCATCTCGAGCAGGCGCAGGCTCAGGTACTCGTCGACGAGGTGCACCTCGTGGCGCACTTCGTGGAGGGGCGTGTCGTCGGCGTCGAGGCGCGCGCGGGCGCTCTCCGTGATCGCGGCCGCCGTGCCGAGCCAGCGATCGAGCGCCGCGAAGTGCTCGGCGACTTCCGACGTGGCGAGGGGCGAGACGATGAGTCGGCAGTGCCGCCCGAAGCCTTCGCTCGCGCGGGAGAGCTTGGCCGCGACGCTGACGGCGAAGCGCCGCAGGCCGTCGATGGTGCCGAGGTTGAGCGGCGTGTGATCGGGCCCGTCGAGGCGCGCGAACTCCTGCAGCTGATCCCACGGCGAGTGCCTGACGAGCACGTGCGCGGGCACCTCGAGGTCGACCGCGATCGCGTAGTGCGCGTGGCCGCGCGCCGGTAGCGGCATCGAGACCGCCCACTCGAGACGGCTCGTGTCGTGCACCGCGAGGCGCATCTCGATGACGCCGGCAGCCTCGCGTGGGACAGGGATCGAGAGTGCGCTATGCGCCTCGTCGCCGACCTGGCTCACCTGCACTGCTGTCATCGATTCGTCACACTCCAGACATCTGGGTCTTCTTCAGGCTTGCGCCGAAAGTGCGCGTCACGCAACGAAATTATTGGGGCGTCCGGTCGAATGTGTCTCAGTCGGCGCCCAGGCGGCGAAGCCCGGCCGCGGCTCGCATGCGCGTCCGGATGCCGAAGAACAGCAGGACGGCGGCGAAGATGCCGACGAGTCCGCCCACGGCGGCCATCGCGACGAGCGCGCCCGCGTCCTCGCCGGACGCTGCCACCAGCGCCCCGAGGGCGAGGCAGAGCAGGGCGAACGCGGCGTCCAGTGCCCCGATGGCGATGACGGCCGTGCCGCGGCCACGGCGGTCGCGGAGGCTGTCGATGTCCTCCTGGGGCGTCTTCATGCCCAGGGTCCCGAGCCACTGCACGACGTTCGAAGGGATGGCGACGAGCGAGTAGAAGAACGAGATGATGCCCCACCAGCCGCCGACGAGCGTGATGGCCGTGAAGCGGAAGAAGTACTTGTCGATGCAGAACTTGCAGAGCTGGCCGGAGATCGTCCGGGGAAAGCGGAGGACGAGCGCGCCGACGTTCTGCGTCAACGTGACGCGCTTGAGCGGGCCGACTCGGCGGCACGCTTCGCAGTAGCCTTCGCCCGGGCCGAGGATGATCTGCACCTGCGGCGCGGGCTGCCGGTAGGAGTAGCCGGCGTTGCGCGAGGGGAGCGTGCCGCCCGGATCCGGCGCCGCGGGCGTTGCCGGAACCATCCCCGGCGGCTGGCTGGGCGAGCGCGCGCCGCCGAGGACGCCGGCGCTTCGATTGGACGGGAGCGTCGAGCCGACGGGGTCCACGGGCGCACCGGGCGGGGGACCGGCGGGCAGGAGTTGATAGCCGCCGCCCGGGAGCGGCTGGGCGTACAGGACGATGCCCTGCGCGGCGGCGCTGCGCCGGTGCTGCTCGACGGTCTGGAGATCGAGCTGCGGGTCGCCGGTGCGGACGATGGTCGGATAGCCTTGCATGTCAGCGTCCGAACTCGCCCAGCGCGCTGCCTGTCTTGACGTCGAAGATGTCCAACCAGTCCCCGTGGCTGAGATACAGGCGCGAGCTCGAGAGCGCAATCGAGCGGGCCTCGTCGCCGTGTTTGCTGCCGGGGACGACGACGTCCCAGATGCGCTGGCCCGTCTTGGCGTCGAAGCACGCGAGGCGCCACTTGCTGTCCTTGAGCTCGTACTGGGCGTAGAGGCGCCCGCCCGAGAGCTCCGCCACGCTCGACGGGATGCCGACGGCGTTGCTCACGGAGTCGTTAGGCAGGTTGCCCTTGAAGCGGGTCTCGCCCGCCGCCTGATCGAAGCCGACGATCATCGCGGTCGGCTTGGAGGCCTCGCTCGTCCCGAGCGCGACGCCGTCGCCCGCCTCGAACAGCACCCGTTCGGGCTTGAACCCCGCGACCTTCGGCGCCTTGTCGGGCCCGTCGCAGAGGGCGCTGCCGCGGTAGGTGTTGCACGCCGGAGCGGTCGCGGTCGTTGGGCACCCGGCGGGGCGCTCCGGGGAAGGCGTGGTGGTGCCCTTGGCGAGGTCGAGCTCGACGCCGCGATCGCCGACGACGTCGATCCACACGCGCCCGTTCGTCGTGCAGAGGCCGCGGGCGCGATCCGGGAGCTTGGCGGAGAACTGCTCTTTGCCGCTCGCGGCGTCGAAAGCATAAACGACGCCGCGATAGTCGGTCGCGAGGACGTGGTCTCGTGCGAACGCGAAGTGCGTCGAGCCCTTGGCCTGCGCGCTCCGGCCGAACGGCCCCGCGTACCAGACGCGCTCGTGCGAGGTGCCGTCGAAGAGCCCGACGTAGACGGCGTGATCGCGCCGGCTCTCGCCTCTGCCCGACCTCCAGAACGCGCCGACGAAGCTTTCTCGGCCTCCGAGCTCCGCGACGGTGGGAGGGTCGTTGGCGGCGTCCCACTCGACGTCCTCGGCGCCGTCCCGCGACACCGTGACGGGCACGTCGCTCGGGCCGCGGTGGTTGTCGTAGTAGTAGTAGCCGCCCGCGCCGGCGCCGAGCAGGAGGAGCACGGGCAGCGCCGAGGAGCTCCCGGTCTTCTTCGGCGGGCCAGACCGAGCGCTGCGAGGCGGCTCGGCATCGCGATGCTCGCTGGCCTCGCTCCCGACCGACCACGGAACGGGGACGTCCTCCGCGCAGTAGTGGCAGTGCGCGGTGGCTTGCTCCGACCTCGCGTGCAGCGGAGCGCCGCAGCGGGGGCAGTCGAAACGCTGTTGAGTCATCGAGGTGAGCGCTGCGGCCCGGACCGCGGCCGCCGACCCCATCATCTTCGCATCACACCCCGCGCTTTGTCAGAGGCTTTCGACCGTCTTGAGCAGCTCTGGAACGAACTGCGTGCGGGGCCTCAGCAGCATGACGCGCTTCGGCGAGGGAGGGACGTGCAAGAGGACGTCGTTCGGGCCGAAGCCGCCGGCCGCGAGCGGGTCGTCCTTGAAGACGACGCTCTGGTCTTGGCCGCTCTGCGTCTCCTGGTAGCCGGGCCCGTCCGCCAGGGCGAGATTGCTGCACAATACAATCAAACCGCCGGCGCAGAGCGCGCAGGCGCGCCGAAGACCTCGGAGCGTCATGTCGTTCACCTCGCCGGATGGACACGACGCGGGCCGCCGCGCTTGGGTCACTTGGCGAAGTGGACGAGGATCGCGATGGCGATCCCGAAGAGCACGCACACGGCGAGCGCGACGGCGCACCCGATGCCCGTCGCGCCGAGGAGCGAGCTCGAGGACGACGCCGAGCTGCCCATGGCCATGTCGTTGCGCAGGGCCTGCTCGCCCTGGGGGATGGAGACGAGGACGTTGTACGGGCGGTCCTGGCGCATGCCGTTGATGCGTACGCCGAGCTGCATGCGGCACTTGGTCGGCTCGCCTTCGCCCTCGGCGACCTCGCGCTCGACCCATGTCACCGATCCGCAGCGGCGGCACCGCATCGACGGGTCGTCGGCCGCGGTGGGCGTGCCGCAGCCGGCGCAGCCGGCGGTGATGGCGGTCGAGTCGTCGATCCACGCCAGGCGGTACTCCAGCGAGAGCCCGCCGCCCTCGATCTTGGCCCAGGGCTCGACCCACTGATCGACGAGGACGCGATCGGCGGGGCCGTCGACGGGCTTCTTGCAGTGGGGGCACGGGAGCGAGACGTGCTGCTTCGACGAGATGACCAGGGGCATGCTGCACGACGGGCAGCAGCCGACGGCGATGCCCGGCGCGCCCGAGGCCATGGCGCGGCGCGCGGCGGAGAGCCACGTGAGCAGGCGCTGCGGCGCGAAGGACGCGTCGAAGTCGGCGGGCTGGCCATCGGCCGCGAAGACGAGCGAGGCCTGCCGGCCGCACGAGGTGCACGGCATCGGGACGTGGATGTGGGGCTCGTCGGCAAGCGGCTGGGAGCAGGAGCTGCAGCGCGCGCGAGCGAGGGGCATGGCCGGCCCCGAAGGTAGGCGCCCGGTGCGGAGGCCGCAAGCGCCGTGGGGACCGGCGGGTGCTAGAACGTGGCCGATGGACCGTTCGAAGCCGAGCCCGCTCCGGGACGAGCTACTGCAGGCCGGCGAGGCCTTGCGAGCCGAGCTCGCGGCTGGGAACGACGGCGTCGAGCTGGCCAGGGCTCGCGCGCGGATGCTGGACGCGACGCTGGCGCGGCACTTCGAGCGCACGTGCCAGGAGCTGGACGTTTCGCCCGCGAAGGCGCCGATCGCGCTCGCCGCGGCGGGGAGCTATGGCCGAGGCGTGATGTCCCTGCACAGCGACGTCGACGTGAGGCTGCTCTCGTGCGGGCGCACCACGGCGGCGGCGCGAGCCC
>DATIQP010000802.1:0-7641 GCA_035470765.1 Polyangiaceae bacterium
GAGGTGCTTCAACGCACCGACGACGTGGTTCGGCGCGAGCACGTAGGTGAAGAGCGCGCCGTAGACCACGCCGGCGAAATGGGCTTCGTGGTTGACGCCGTCGTTCGACAGGTAAGCGTGCACGGCGCTGTAGACCAGATACCCGAGGGCGTAGACCATGCCGGAGACCGCGACGGGCACGAGCGGAATGCCGACGCGGATCGTCGGGTGCAGGAGGATGGCGCTGAACAGCACCGCGGAGACGGCGCCGGAGGCGCCGAGTGAGCTGTACTTCGGGTCGCGCAGGTGGATCAGGGTCGAGGGCACGAAGGCCACGACGACCGCCGAGACATAGAGCGCGATGAACGCACCCATCCCCAGGGTCGTCGTCACGCGGTCGGCGAAGACGTAGAGCGTCAGCATGTTGAAGAGCAGGTGCGTGACGTCGGCGTGCACCCACCCGGCGGTGAGCAGCCGGTGCACCTCGGAGCGCTGGCGGATGCGAAAAGGCGACAGCACCAGCGCCGACCGGAGCGGCTTGGACATCCACGCCACGACGGTCACGAGGACGACGGAACCGATCACCAGCGTGGTCACTGTCGAACTCATCGCTCGCATCTTACGCGCTTGGAGATGACAGCGATCGTCACGGCTCCGAGGATGATGCGGGAGAAGAACGAGGGGATTCGGTGGAGGCGATGAACCTCCGGAGTGGGCGCCGAGCGCGCCTGCAAGTTCTGATGCCGCGTTGGGCGTATTTGCCCCGTTGGCCACGGTGACGCCACTTGGATCGCTCGGCCGGCCCGCGCTGCTCTACTCTCGGTGCTAGGCGGGAACGTGCGTCCCGCCGCGCCGTGATCCCCAAGCCCTCCCCGAACTTCGCCTACCTCGCGTACCACGACGCGCGACTCGTCGCGCTCGCGACGCAGGCCGAGGAGCACTTCGGCGGCGACCCGAACGACGAGCCCGTCGAGGTGATGCTGGCGCGGGCCCGGGGCGCGAACAGCACCCCGACAACAACACGCACTTACGGTGCGCGTGGCGACAAGAGGGCGATCCAGACGACATGACTTCCCTCGACGACCTCAACCGCTGGTTGACCGCACCACGCGAGGACGAACACCTCGAGTTCAAAGCCGCGGTAACCACCTTTGACCAAGAGAAGGCTCTCAAGTACTTCGTGGCACTCGCCAACGAAGGCGGCGGGAAGCTCGTGCTCGGAGTAAGCGATCGGGCCCCGCGTGTGGTCGTCGGCAGCGCAGCATTTCGGGACTCGCAGCAAGTCCGCACGGTGGCCCTCCAGAAGCTACGTCTGCGCGTCGATGTGGAGGAGTTGGCTCACCCCGATGGTCGCGTCGTCGTGTTCCACGTTCCAGGCCGCAGTCTCGGGGCGCCCATTGCGCTCGACGGGGCGTACTGGATGCGTTCCGGCGAGCAGCTCGTGGCGATGACCAACGACAGACTGCGGGGCATCTTCGACGAGGGCAAGCCCGAGTGGGCCCTCCGTGCGGCCAAGATGGCGAGCTCCGATGAGGTCGTCGCTCTCCTCGACACGCAGGGCTACTTCGACCTCCTCGAGCTCCCCTACCCAACCACCCGCGAAGCCGTCCTTGAGCGCTTCGCCGACGAGCAACTCATCGTGCGCGCCGGCGGGGGCTGGGCCATCACCAACCTCGGCGCCATCCTCTTCGCGAAGAAGCTGGAGCAGTTCGACCTGCTCGACGAGCGTATCCGCGCCGCGTACCAGCACTGCTGCTTGCGGTACGTGATGAATCAGCACATGACGAACCAGAGCCTGCGAGAACGGTTCAAGCTCCCCGAGTCAAAGAGCGAGACCATCTCAAGACTCATCCGCGACGCCGTCGAGGCTGGCCGGGTGAAGGGGGAGGACCCGTCGAGCAAGTCGAAGAAGTACGCGAAGTACGTACCCTTCTGGGCGTAGCGTCCTTATCTGCACCGAGGCCCGGTCGTCCGGTCGCCCTGCTGCCGTAACCGCAGGTAACTACGAGGTTTTCTTATTTAGGCTCATTCCTCACGCGACCTCGAGGGCAGCGACTCGTCCGTGTCCGCCCCAGCTCAATGCCCCTGGCGAGTGGCTCGCCGTCGCCCACGACGGTGAGCGAGCCCGTCCGACTCACGCCCAGTACGCCGTCACCGAGTTGGCCGTACGCCGCGCATCCATCGCCATCGTCGGCGAGTCGCCCGCCATCTGGCGGCTGCGCGAGCGACTCGCGTTCGTCGCGCGTTTCGACGAGCACGTGCTCGTCCTCGGCGAGAGAGGCACCGGCAAAGGAGCTCGCCGCCTGGGCCCTCTGGCCGCTCTCGAGCTGCGCGCGCGGGCCGCTGGTCGATCGCAGCACGGCGAGGCCGCCCGCGCGGGCCCGCGCGCACACGGGCATGCCGTCCGTCCTCGCAGGTCGGTCTTCGGTCGGTCATGCCAAGAGCGCGCACGCCGCGCGCCAGCTGACCACTGCAACCGCTTCACGTTTGTACGCTGTCACGCGTCCTGCGCGATGAGGGGCATGACCGACCGAAGACCTCTCCAGCGTCCGCTCCCTCACCATCACCTCGTCGCCTACCACGTCGCCGTCGACCTCCTGCGCGCCGTCAAGCGCGCCAACATCCGCGACGCCAAGCTCCGCGACGAGGCCACGCGCGCCGCCAAGAGCGCGTGCCTCAACACCGCCGAAGGCGCCGGCCGCGTCAGTCGCGCCGATAAGTGCCGCGCCTTCGCCATCGCCCGCGGCGAAGCGGTCGAGGCCGCGGCCGCGGTCGAAATCGCGGCCGCCGCAGGTGACGCCGACGAGGTCGCCGCCGCCGACTGCCTCCCCATCGCCGACCGCCTCGTCGCGCTGCTCACCGGGTTACTCCGGTGAGCAGCTCTCGCCCCCGAACCCGCACCCGAACCCGACCCCGAACCTCACTCGTCACCCGTGATCGATCCCCGCGCTCTCGATCATCCCACGGCCCCCGTGAGGGTCGGGTTCGGGTTCGGGCTCGGGTTCGGGGGTTGCTCCGGTGACCCGTGTTCGTTCCCCGCGCGCCCGATCATCCCGCGGGTCCCGTGAGGGTCGGGTTCGGGTTCGGGCTCGGGTTCGGGGGAGCACCAGGGCGCGCCGTCATCGCTCGAGCGCCCGGCGGATGCTCTCGAGCACGGCGGGCAAGCCTCGCTCGACCTGCTCGGCGGTCACGCGCAGGACGCGAAAGCCGAACGACTCGATCGCCGCTTGCCGGCGCTGATCAGCGAAGGCCACGTCGGGGTCGCGATGAATGCCGCCGTCGACCTCCACGACCAGCTTGCGCGTGAGGCATGCGAAGTCGGCGATGAACGCGCCGACCACGTGCTGCCTGCGGAAGTGGTAGCCCAGCCGATTGCGCCGGAGCGAGGCCCAGAGGAGGGCTTCGCTCGGGGTGGGGTGCCTTCGCATGAGACGAGCGCGAGCGAGGCAGCGAGAGAGCGGAGGGGCGTCGCCGGGGAGCATGCCTTTTCCAAGCGAGAAAAGCGTGACAGCCGCCCTCCGCTTCTGGGCGTGTAGCGCGAAGGCTGGCGCTCTTTTCTCGCGGCTCGGCATGCTCCCCGGCGGCGCCCCGCCGCGCGCTTGCAACGCCCGTCGAACGTTGGCGGCGGCAGGTGCGCCTCTCGAACCTCCCCCGGCCGGAGCGCAGCGCAGGCCGTGGGGGAGGCGCTCGCGCGCAGGGCCAGCGCGCAAGCGCTGCGAGCGTATGGAGGGTATCGAGGGGCAGCGCGAGCACTGGCCCGAGCACGAGCGGGTGGGGGCCACCTTCATCCACGCAGATGAACGCGTTCATCCACGCAGATGAACCTCACCTCCCCCGACCCAAGAGCGGCTAGGCTACGGCGTCCGAATCGCCATGCACCTTCGCTCCCTGCTGCTGGTCTCCTGCACGCTCCTCGCTTGCGGCGGCGCGCCCACGCCCGCGCCGTCGGCGCCCGCGTCGGACGCCCTCTAGGTGCACGCGCGCGCCAAGGACGACGAGGGTATGCGCCTGATCCTCGCCACGCTCGAGCGACCCGGGCCCGCCGCGCCGCGCGTCCGCGCGCTCCAGGCGCTGCTCGAGTACCCGCCGTCGAAGATGGCGCCCGCCATGCCCCTCATCGAGAAGAGCCTCGCCGCGGCCGACGAGGCGGAGAAGATCGCCGCGTGCGTCGCGCTGATCGCCGCGGGCGACGTGGCCGTGGCGGAGGGGGCGCTTCCGCTCTACGAGGCCAAGCGGCTCCAGACGGCGACCCGGCTCGACGGCTCGCCCGCCTTCGACCCGCTCGCGCTCGCGCGCCTCGTGTTCATGGGGCCCGCGAAGGCTCCGAGCCCGGCGCGCAGCGCGCTCTTGCTGGAAGCGCTCCCGCGTGCGGACGCGAAGATGCGCGCGGTGCTCCTCGACGGCCTCGGCGCGGACGACGCGGCGCTGCTCGTCACGGCCGCGGGCATCCTCGATCCTCACAAAGACTTCACGACGCTCGAGCAGATCTTCTTGCACCTCAAGGCCGCCGCGGATCCTCGCGTCGCGGACGCGCTCGCCCGCTACGCGGACGGCGCCACGCACCCGCACTTCCGCACCGAGGCCGCGTTTCGCCTGGCCGAGCTCGGCGATCTGCGCGCGGCGCCGCACCTCGCGTGGCGCCTCCAGCAGGACCCGACCAAGCTCTACGACGCGAGCGATCCGCACACGGCGATGATGGCCCGCGACGACCGTGAGCGCGTGACGAGCGCGCGCCTGCTCGCCGAGCTCGCCGTGACGCACCCCGAGGCGCGCACGCAGCTGCGCGAGATGGCCGAGCAGCCCACGCTCGGGTGGATGCACTCCCACCCCACGCCCCACGCCAACGCGCTGCGGCTGCTCGTCGCGCTCGGCTCGCCCGAGGCGCCGCCGACGCTCCGCAAGCTCGCCGACCCGAGCGAGCCCGTCCCCGCGCGCGGCGCGGGCGCGTTCCCCGAGGCGTTCGCGATCAGCCAGTCCGCGCTTCGCTACCTCGGCGCGGCCCGCGATCCTTCGGGCTGGGCCATCCTCGAGAAGCAGCTCGGCCGGCGGCCCGCGGCCTTCGACAGCTCCATGGACGCGCTCGAGCAGGGAGGCGCCGCCACGACGGGAATGACGTACCGAGCCCTCGCCGTCGGCGCGGCGCAGGGCTTCTCCGAGTGGGGCGACGCCAAGGCGCTGCCGGTGCTCGCCAAGTACGCCGAGGACCCGAAGAACAACGAGTCGGCGCGCCTCGAGGCGTGTACGGCGGCCGGGTGGCTCGCGCAGGGCAAGGCGCGCAGCGACATCGTCGCGCGCGTCCGCGCGTCGGGCGCGGCTCACAAGCGCCAGTTCGTGCTCGACTGCTGGCTCACCGGGCTGGGCGCTCGGCCGGGCCCCAAGGAGGACGCGCCGCTCGCGGCGCTGCTGGTGCCGCGAGCCCTGCCCGAGACGCGCCACGAGGTGGCGCGCCTGCTGGGCGCCGGCGGGCTCGACGCGGAAGGCCGCGCCAAGATGGTCGAGCTGCTCAAGGACAAGACGCTGGTGCACGACGCGGCGCTCGCGCTCCTGTTCGGCGGCGACGCCGACTCGCTCGCCAAGGTGTTCGCCGCGTACGGCGCCGAGCCCGCGGAGGACCAGCCCCCGCCGCCGCCGATCGAGCCGCTCCGGCAGCTGTACGCTCACAGCGTGCCCGTGATCACCCTCGAGGCCTACGAGAGCGGCGAGCTCGCGCGGATCGCGTCGCTCGCGGTGGCGGCGCGCGCCGCGACGGTGCACGGCGCCCGCCAGGAATGGGTGCTGCAGGCGCTCGCGTACCAGCTCCGCATGACCGGCGAGCTCGATTCGGGCCCGCACTCGCTGACGCGCAACGTGCTGCGCGCGCGGCTGGTCGCTGCGGCGAAGGGGAGCGACGCGCGCAAGCGCGACGAGGCGCTGCTCTTGTTGTGGGTGCTGGGCGAGCGTGGGGTGCTCGGGGCGCTCGCTGGGGAGGGCGGGGAGGTCGGGGAGGGGGCGAAGGCGCGGTTGGGGGAGGCCTCTCCGTAAGGAGGGACGAACGGGGGAGTCGAATTCGAGCGGAGACGGAGACGGAATGAGGGCGATTGTTGTTGTTTGCACGTGGATGGCTTGTGGCGGAGCGCCGGCGGGCAAGACCGCGGCGAACATCGCGCCGTCACACATCGAGGCGCCCTACGGCATCACCCTGGTGTCGTCCTGCACGCCGACGGGGCCGGAGATCTGCTTCAACGCCGTGGACGACAACTGCAACGGGGTCATCGACGAAGGATGCGGCCTCGCCACCGGGCCGTTGCAGTTCACCATCGCGTGGGGTGACAGCCCCGCCGACGTCGACCTGCGCGTCACCGATCCCACCGGCGCCGTCGTCGACTCGTCGCACCCCGGCGCGCCGGACGGCTTGCGGCTCGACCGCGATTGCCCGAAGGACGCCTGCTACGGGCAGAACATCGAGAATGTGCTCTGGGGTGGGATGGACCCGCCGCGCGGCAGCTACAGCGTCGACGTGGTCCTGGCCGACCTGCACGGCGCCACCCTCCCGGTGCCCGTCCGCTTCGGCGCGCGCATCGGCAGTCGCTCCTACGGCGCCGACGTGACGCTCGACGCCAAAGACGACAAGAAGCACTTCGTCTTCACGCTCTGAGGCCTCGAAGGGCGCTGTGCTTCCCGTTTCTCAACTGTGCAGTTCGTTTCTCACCTGACGATTTGCTGGCGTGAGGGCTTCGCCGCTCGTGCTCGTCAGGCTAAGATGCTCGACATGGGGAGCGAAGCCGACGCCAAGACCAAAGGAGTGGGGTTCGTCAACGTCAAGAGCTTCGCGACGGAGCGCTTCGGTGCGCGCGCGTGGGAAGCGGTCCTCGAACGGCTTGCGCCGGAGGATCGCGACGAGCTCTCGTCGATCGTCTCCGTCGGCTGGTACTCGCTCCCCCTCTACGCGCGGCTGATCCGCGCCCTGGACGAGGTGCACGGCTACGGCGATCTCGCGCTGGTGGTGCAGCTCGGTCGCTACGAGGCCGAGCGCGATCTGACCACCATCCACCGCGTGTTCTTGCGCTTCACCAACCCCGCGTTCATCGTCGAGAAGACCGGCGAGTACTGGAAGCGCTTCCACGACAGCGGCGAGTGGAAGATTGCTCGCGAGCCGAACGGCGTCGCGGGCGTGCTCGAGGGCTGGGGGTGCGTGGACCACGCGCTCTGCCGCGAGCTCGTCGGGTACCTGTCGCGCGTGCTCGAGCTCGTCGGCGCCAAGAACGTCATCTTCGAGCACCCCAAGTGCCGCGCGCGCAACGACGGCCAGTGCCTGTTTCGCGCGCGCTGGGGCCACCTGCCGAGCGAGTCGCACTCGGAGCGCGAGTCGGCGGCCGCCTCGGCGGGCGGCGGGAGCGGCGTCCGCGCCGTCACGAGGTCGAGCGTCGATCTCTCCGCCGAGGCGCGACCCGAAGCCAAGCTCGGGTCCCGCCGCTAGCCGAGGCTCGTCCGCCTCGAACACCCGGAAGCCCCGTCATTCAGCTGACCTGGCATAGGTCACGGCTTTGATTGACGCACCCCGTCGCGACCCTATACAAGCCAAGGGCACATGAGTCCGATCGGCATGCTCGCGCTCCTCGTGGCCACGCTGTCCGCGTTCGGCTGGTCGGCCAGCCGCCGCTGGCAGCTGCTGCGCGCCGGTCA
>DATIQP010000803.1:0-9184 GCA_035470765.1 Polyangiaceae bacterium
TCGTACAGGACGATGCCGAGCGCGTAGATGTCGCTTCGGTGATCGACCGCGTGGCCCGACGCCTGCTCCGGGGACATGTAGTGGGGCGTGCCGAAGACGATGCCCTTCTTCGTCAGGCGGCTCCGCCCGAGGACGACCGCGGCGCCGAAGTCGACGACGCGGAGCTCCTTCGTCTCGTCGCCCGGCGGTCCCACGAGAAAGACGTTGTCGGGCTTGAGGTCGCGGTGAACGACTCGCGCGGCGTGGGCGGCAGCGAGCCCGCCCGCGATGTCGACGGCCACGCGCGCCGCGAGGTGAGGAGGCAAGGCCCCGCCCGCGTCGATGAGGTTGGCGAGCGTGCGCCCGGAGAGCAGTTCCATGACGTAGTAGGGGTGGCCGTCCGGCAGGCGCCCGAAATCGGTGATGGAGACGACGTTGGGATGTTTCACCGCCGCGGTCGCCTGCGCCTCCTGCAGGAACCGCTCGCCGAGCTCGGCCTCCTCCGCGAACTCGGCGCGCAGGACCTTGACCGCCAGCGCGCGGCCGAGGGTTACGTGGCGCGCCCGGTACACCGTCCCCATCCCGCCCTCGCCCACGACGCTCTCGATGGCGTAGCGCCCGTCGAGCGTCTGCCCGAGGAGCGGATCCACCCTGCCGGACGTCGGGGAGACGTCGCCGAGCTTCGCCCCGTCGAAGGGACAAAACACGGCGCCCGGACTGAAGCGCTGCCCACACTCCGAGCACTGCTTGATGAGGTGGCGAAGATCGACCGTGTCCGGCACGCTCGATCAGTCTAGCAGGAACGTCAGCCCGCGGGCGCCGGCGTGCCGCAGTTGGCGCAGAACTTCGCCGCCGCTCCGAGCTCGTTGCCGCAGCCCGTGCAGTGCTTCTTGGCCACGACCAGCGCCGTGCCGCACTCGCTGCAGAACTTCCCCGCCGGCTGCGCCGCGCCACACTTGCTGCACGTCACCGGACCGCTGGTCACCGACGGAGCGCCGCCGCCGACCGGAAACTGTGGCTGCGGGGCGTTGGGGCGGCCCATGGGCATCATCGCCGCGCCCATCGCCGCGCCCATCGCCATCTGCACGCCCGCGCCCGCGATGCCGCTCTCGCCCACGCCGTGCTCCTTCATCCCCTGCCCGGCCCCGATCATGGCCTGACCGGCGGCGTAGTTCTGATAGTTGCCCGCGAGGTTCTGCACGTAGCGTGAGTCCTGCTGGTACTTCTGGTCGAGCTCGAACTGCCGCTGCTGCGCCTCGGCCGCCGCGCCCGCGACGCCAATCTGCTTCACCTTCACGGCGCGCTGCGCGCGCGCAATCTCCGCGTTCGCCTCCTGCAGCCGCTGGCGATCTTCCTCGCTGAAGTTGATCTGGTAGTCCCCCATCTGGAGGATCTTCACCCCGATGTCGTTGAGGTCGGCGACCTTGGCGACGAACGCCTGGGCGAGCTTCTGGCGCAGGCTCATCGACTGCAGCACGCTCTTGCCCTCGATCTCGCAGAGCTCGCCCAGCGTCGTGCGCACGCCGTTGAGGAACAGGCCCTTCACCCAGTTGAGGATGTGGTCGTTGTCGCCGTTGGCGGCCTGGCCGGAGTAGCCGACGATGAAGCGGACCGGGTCGACGACGACGATGGAGAACTCGCCGAAGATGCGCGGCGTGACCTGCTCGCCCGTGAGCGGGTCGAGCATGTCGCCGATGGGACCGCCGAACGGCACGCCGTAGAGCGGCGCCGTCTTGACGAAGAAGATCTCGGCGATGAAGACCTGGCCGCCGGTGTAGTTGGTGACGATGGCGTTGAGGAACGGGATGTTCTGCGTCTGCAAGGTGTGGCGGCCCGGCGGCAGCACGCCGACGACGCGCCCGTCCTTGAAGAACACCGCGCACTCGTCGCTGTCGACGGTGAGCTGGGAGTACATCGGCACGTTCTGATCGGGGTGCTTGTAGACGATGAGGCTCTTGAGGTGATCGGGCCGAGCGATCATCATCTCGCGGACGCCGTTCTTTACGAAATCGAAGACACCCATCGCGCCAACCTCCGAGGCGACCCGGCTTTCGGGACGCAGAGGGCAAGATAATTCGCCGCAGGCGGCTCCGCTAGTGCTGGCTCACCCCGGCGAGTATCCTGGCAGATCTGCACGGCGGCGCTTGCCGCCGACCTGATCGAGGCATGGAACCGCAAATCGACATCGCGAAGCTCTCTCCCGGAGCGCAGCGGCTCCTCGATGCCAAGACGCCGGCGGCCATGCGCCAGATGGCCGCGCGCGGCATCGCTCCGGGGCTGAAGCCAGCCGAGGCGCTGACCCTCGTCGCGATCCTCGCCGAGTCGGACGACTTCGCCGTCGGCAAGCCGGCGCGCGAGACGCTCGCCAAGCTGCCGGGGCAGCTGCTGAGCGGCGCGCTGAACCCCGACCTGCCGCCCGGCGTGCTGGGGGCGATCGCTCCCGCGTACGTCGCCGACGCGGCGGTGATGGAGAAGCTGCTCACGCTGCCGCAGCTCTTGCCCGAGACGGTCGCCGCGATCGCGAGCAAGTGCAGCGAGGCCGTCGCGGAGATCGTCGCGACGAACGAGGAGCGGCTGCTCGCCCACCCCACCATCATCGAGAAGCTGTACCTGAACAAGAACACGCGCATGTCGACGGCCAACCGCGCGCTCGAGCTCGCCGTGCGCAACAAGATCGTCGTCGAGGGCATTCCCGCCTACGAGGAGGCGGCTGCGGCGCTCGCCGAGGAGCTGATCCCCGAGCCCTCGCCCGAGCCGACGTACAGCGACCTGCTCGTCAAGGAGACCATCGAGCTGGGCGAGAAGCTGGCCAAGGACGCGGCCGTGGAGGACACGCACGTCGCCGACGAGCAGACGGGCGAGGAGAAGGTCAAGAGCAAGTTCATCCCGGTCCATGCGCGCATCGCGGACATGAGCATGTCGGAGAAGATCCGGACGGCGATGGTGGGCAACGCCGCCGAGCGAGCCATCCTGGTGCGCGACGCGAGCAAGATCGTGGCGCGCGCCGCGGTGAAGAGCCCTCAGATCCAGGAGAACGAGGCGGTGCGCATCTCGGCGATGCGGAGCGTCTCCGACGAGGTGCTCAAGGAGCTCGCCCGCTCCGCGAGGTGGAAGAGCAGCTACCAGATCAAGCTGAACCTCGTGCAGAACCCACGGACGCCTCTGCACATCGCGCAGAAGCTCATCCCGTACCTGTTCGAGCACGACCTCAAGGCCCTGTCGAAGAGCAAGAACGTGACGGGGCCGGTCTCCAACGCGGCGAAGCAGCAGCTTCAGCGCAAGGGAAAGGGCTGAGAGCCTTTACGGCGAAGGCCATCGTTGGCTACAAGCAAGGGAAGATGCCGGGCCGCAAGACGCTGATCGTGGGAGCAACGGGCCGCCTCGGCGTGGCGATCGCCGAGCGGCTGCACGCGCGAGGCGACGAGGTCGTCCTCACGGCGCGCGATCCGAACAAGCTCGAGGCCCTGTCGGCCTCGCTCGGCGGCGTCCCCTACATCTGCTCCGATCTCCTGCGGGCGGACGCGGTGGAGATCATCGTCGACGGCCTCAGGGCGAAGAACATCCGGATCCAGGACCTCATCCTCGCCTGCGGGCCGTTTCCTCGGACTCCTTTCGAAGCTCTGCGCCGCGAGGATCTGCAGCAGACGATCACGGTGCACGCGATCGCGCCTTTGTTGCTCGTTCACGCGCTCAAGGACAACCTCGTGGCCGCCAAGGGGGCGGTCGTGGCGCTCGGCGACTCGGGCGTCAGCCGCCCGTACGAGAACCACGTCGCCTACATCACCGCGAAGGGCGCGCTCGCCACCGGCCTGCGGGCGCTCGCGGTGGAGCTCGCGCCCGACGTCCGCGTGAACTCCATCGCGCTCGGGATCGTGGCCGACGCGGAGGCGGACGCGGATCCGTTGCGCACGCATCGATTGGCCAGTCGATCGCCGCTCGGTCGCTTCGGCACGCCCGAGGAGGTGGTGCACGTGGTGCTGGCGCTCCTCGACGCGACGTGGGCGACCGGCGAGGTCTGGGGCGTCGGCCGCTGATCGTCGGGACGACGTCTCCTGCCGGAGCCCGAGCCATTCCGACCTTGCTACACGCCATGGTTCTGTCACGCTGAACTGCGCTTGAGGCGCGGGAGCAGTGTCGTCAGCATCCTCTGCGTGGGTGCGTGGATCCTCGCGGGCGCGTGCGGCGCGCCGCAGGGTGTCGTGCCCGTGATCCAGGGCACGTTCTGGCCGATTGCGAACAACCCCGATCTCGGAGCGCTCCAGGGCGCGCAGCAGCAGACGGTCGATCTCGGCGTCTGGCGCGCAGCCGACGGCAGCGTTCAGCTCTGGTCGTGCATTCGCGGGACGAACGTCGGCGGGCAGGGCCGGCTCTTCTACCACTGGCAGGCGCACAGCTTCACCGACACGAGCTGGACGCCGCTCGGCATCGCGATGGAGGCGGACCCGCAGGACGGCGAGACG
Source organism: Polyangiaceae bacterium (assembly GCA_035470765.1). Classification (GTDB taxonomy): domain Bacteria; phylum Myxococcota_A; class Polyangia; order Polyangiales; family Polyangiaceae; genus DASXHD01. The sequence goes on from DATIQP010000803.1 coordinate 4,440, forward strand.
CTCGGCGGCCTCCAGGCGCCCTTCGTCATCTCGGCCAACGGCACCTTCCACATGTATTACGGCGACTGGACCGCGATCTGCGAGCAGACGAGCACGGACGGCAAGACCTTCACCCGCCGCCTCGACGCGACCGGGCAGTGCAAGCTCTTCGAGGAGGGCGATGACGCCGCGAACACCCGCGACCCGATGGTGCTCTTCGACGACGGCAAGTACCTCGTCTACTACTCGGCGAGCGTCGGGGGCAGCGACGCCGACTACGTGCGCACCTCGACGGATCTGGTCACGTGGAGCGCATCGACGAAGGTCGCGGCGGGCGGCCAAGCCGGCAGCGGATTCTTCTCCGCGGAGTGTCCGTTCGTCGTGAAGGAGCCCTCGACCGGGATGTATTTCCTATTCCGCACGCAAGCGTACGGACAGAACGCGCAGACCAGCGTCTACCGCTCACCGGACCCGATGAGCTTCGGCGTCGACGACGATCGTTACTTCGTCGGCACGCTCCCCGTCGCGGCGCCCGAGCTCGTCCACGACGGGAGCGACTGGTTCATCGTGACGCCCAACGCGACGCTCGATGGGTACCAGGCCGCGCGGCTGGGGTGGACCACCGGCGATCACATCCCGTGACGCAGTGAGCCAGGTAAAGTAGACAGGCCTCATGGTCTTGGCCAAGCTCGGGCCGCTATTTCGGGCGCCAACGGAGCGCCAGAAGCGGCTGACGTACGCCTTCGTCGCGGCGCTCGTCGCGACGATCGCGATCGTGCACGAAGCGGTTCAGGGCAAGCCCGTCTTCCCGGTCGACGACGCGTACATCACGCTGCACAACGCCGAAGTCCTCGACTCGGGGACCGACCCAAACTACCACGTCCCAGGACTCGTGGGCGCTACGAGCTGCGCCCACGTGCTGCTCGTTGCTCTCGTTGCCAAGGTTCTCCCGGCGCTCTGGGCACTCGAAGCAGTCACCTGGGTCGCGATTCTTGCCTATGCGATTTCCCTCGCATACATGGGCTTCCTCGTCGGCGGATCGGTTGCGGTCGCCGTCGGCACGACCGTGCTTGGGCTCACCGTCGGCCAGATGCCGCACCAGCTGCTCAACGGGCTCGAGACGGGCTTCACGCTCGCGATCATGACCTGGGCCGTCGCGCTTGCCCTTCGCGACGACACCGCCCAGCGCTCCGTCCATGTCCTCCCGGTCTTGTGCGGCTTGCTGCCGTTCGCCCGGCCGGAGCTCGTGGCGTTCTCGGGCCTGCTCCTCGCCTCACGATGGTACCGCGCGCGAGGAGGAGGAGGTCGCGACCTGCGTGCGCTGGTCGTCCGCGACGTTGCACTCGCCGCCCTCGCCGCTCTGCCTTTCGTGATCGCGTACTGGAAAAGTACCGGCTCGTTCTCGCCAAACACAATCGCGGCGAAGAAGTTCTTCTTCGCGGACGGGTGCGCCCCCAGCGCCGACAAGCTGAAGAGCGTCGCGAGCTTGGTGCTCGAGCTTGCGCAGACGCTCGGTATCTTCTCGCTGAGCATCGTCGCGCTGGGTCGCAGCCGCGTCGAGCGTGTTGCGTTGGCCTTCGTGCTCGTCTTTCTCTTCGCGTATTACCTCGAATTCCCCGGCGCGCTATCCCACTACGAGCAGCGCTACATGTACGTCTTCGTGCCGCTGCTCCTCCTCGCGACCGCGCGGGCCGCCGCGAGCGACCACACGACATGGGCCAGGTTCGGGTCGTTTGTGCTGGTGGCAGGCGTCCTCGAGACGGTCGAGCATTTCCACGAGAGATGGCTCTTCCACCAGGCGACACGAGGCTTCACGAGCACCGAGCTGGCCGGTGTCGCCGAGTACGTCCAAAACAACACCTCTCCCGACGCGGTCATCCTCATCCACGACGCCGGCTACATGTCTACCGCAACGTCTCGCCGACTCGTCGACCTCGTAGGCCTCAAGACGCCCTTGAACGCCAAATACCATCGCGACATTACGTGGACCACGTGCGGGCGCGCTCGAGGAGATGCCGTGGCCGCGATTGCGCGAGCGGCTCATCCCGGCTTTCTCGTCGTTCTCGACGGCTGGGATGACTTCTTCGGCATCAGCGAGGCGTTGCGCGCCCACGGCTGGACGACCCAGAGTCTTCGACCCAGCGCCGCTCGTTATCGCGTTTACCGGCTGTCGGAGCCTCCGGAGGCGAGGTAAGTCTTGGGCCAATCTTCCGCGCTCGAGCGTTTCGTGACCCCGTTGTACCGGATCACGTTGGTGGTCGCTGCAGCGTGCGTTGCCTTGCGCCTCGTTGCGAAATTCAGCATCGACGGAGCCTGGGACGATGCGCACATGTTCGGTCGATACGCTGACCACCTGCTCGACGAACACGTACTTTCGTGGAACCCCGGTGGACCGCCCACGTACGGACTGACGACGCCGCTCTATCTATTGGTCGTCCTTCCAGTCAGGCTAGCGCTACGACATGCTCAACCGGGGCTCGCGATCGTGCTCCCGAGCATGCTCAGCGGAATCGCTCTGCTGGCGGCCATCGTCCTCTTGATCCGCAGGAGCTCCGCCGAGCAGCCGTGGGTGTCTCGCGCCGCGCTCCTGGCCTTTCTCGTCATGCTTGCCGGGCCGGGATGTGCGTTTCCCGTGCATTTCGCAACCGGCATGGACACGACCTTCGACGCGCTGTTCCTCGCCGTGTATTTGCTGGTAGCAGGCGGCGCAGTGACGGTGCGCCGGCATGTCGTCGCTGGCTGCATGGGCGGGCTCGCGTTCTGGATCCGCCCCGACCTGATGCTCTATGCGCTCGCCGTGCCCACGGTGCTCGTCTTCGTCGATCCAGGGCGGCGCCGGGCTGCCGCGTCGATGTTTGCGGCGACGGCGGGCACGTTGTTCCTCGTCATCGCGGTGAACGTCTCGTATCTCCACAGCGCCCTCCCACTGCCCTTCTACGCCAAGACCACCGGCCTGTACGGCGCGGCGTTCGCGTCACGGTATCGCGGCGCGGGAGTGGGTGAGCTCGGTCATTTCCTCGCGACATTCTGGCCGCTCTTCGCGCTGCTTGCGCTCGACATCGTCCGGGACGTGCGTGCGTACTGGACCGAGTCATCGGCGGTCGAGAAGGCCGTCCTGGCGGCCACGGTGGCGCACATCACCTATTATGCGGCTTTCGTCTTGCCGGTGATGGGTCACTATCAGCGTTTCTACTATCCGACGCTGCCCGCGCTCGTCTTTCTCGGCACCAACAGCCTAGTGCGGATCGGCCGCTCGACTCCTCGACATCCTTCCGCGGCGATGGCGATGCTCGCCTTCTGCTGGCTGCTCATCCCGTCGTCGCTGGACGCGAGCATTCAGGACGTCGTGAGCGCGGCGAGGGATGGCTCGCTTGCGGACTTCAACCTGCATCGGAACTATCGCCTGCATCACGCGTCGTACTGGTTTCGACTCGAACAGGCCGCCCAGCTCCCGGATGACGTGGTCGTCGCCGCCACCGAAGTCGGCTATCCAGGGACGTTGATGCCCAAGAAACAGATCATCGATATGGCCGGGCTCAACGATGGGGCGCTCATCAAGACGAAATTCTCGGGCGAGCAGTTCTTGGCGCGCTTCCATCCCGATCTGATTTACATGCCTCACCCCGATTACGTCGACATGTTGCAGTCACTCGAAGATGCGGAGCAGTTCCGATCCGACTACGAGCTTTTCCCCCCGGAGCGTATTCACACGCCGCTGGGCGTCGCGGTGCGCCGCGCGAGTCCAACCTACTCGCGCATGCACGACATCTTCGATGCCCCCTGACGTTGCGCCACTCGTGGTCTCCGCCGGAAGTCGACGCCAACGGCGGACTTGACCCCTTCCGGGCTCACGCCGCATTCCGCAGCATCATGGCTCGAGACCGGGAATGAAGAAGCCCTCGGCCGCCGCCTCGCGTTCTTCCTTGTCGCGCTTCGCGTCTCGTGCGGCGTCCAGCCCGATCGGTTTGGGGCCTTCGAGGAAGTAGATGGGCTTGAGGAAGCTCCCCTGCGGGAGCCGCCGCGTCTGATCGCCGTCGACGACGGCCGGCGTCGGGATCCCGAGCAGGTGGCCCATGTAGTCGACCGCGTCGTAGGGGCGCGGATACCAGGGCGTGGAGCACGACCCCTGCTTGCGCCGGTAGAGATCGAGCGCGCCGATGCGCATGTCGAAGCAGTAGCCGTCGTGGAGGAACTTGCTGAACATCGGATACATGCGCATCGGCCGGGCCATCATGATCGCGCCGGCGTCCACGACGACGGCCGGCTTCTCCCGCTCGAGATCCTCGAGCAGCGCCTCTTGACTGCCCGGCACGACGCGACGCCGCTCGACGTCCAGCTTCTGCCAGTACCAGGGCACGAAACCCGTCACGTACGTCTCGAACATGTAGCGGCCCGCCGGCCTGCGGTGCGCGTAGCCGTAGAGCCACGAAGAAAACCCCCAGACGAAGATCCGATCTTCGGGTTTGGTGGTGGCCGCGATCACCTTGCCCATCGTCGTGACCGTCTCGTCGTGGGAGACGCGGCCGTCGACGCGCTCGGAGAAATCGCAGGCGACCCCGGCGAAGACCATGGTGAACGCGCCGAACGCCCACGCCGTCGCGTGCGCCGCCGACGGCCGGAAGCGGAAGAACGGCTCGAGCACAGCGCCGACGCAGAGGGCGAAGAACGGAAAGCACTGCAGGTAGTAGTGCGGGAAGAATCGCCACATCGCGCTCGCCGAAACGAACGCCACGACGAGGTGCAGCATGAGGTACCGGCGCGGCCCG
>DATIQP010000804.1:0-8942 GCA_035470765.1 Polyangiaceae bacterium
GGGGCGCGACGATTTTGCCTTTTTCGAGGTTTGCCGTACACGTGCTGTGTAGGCATGAGCATCGTCGCAACCGGGTCGGTCGCGAGCTTCTTCGACGAAGTGGTGGAGGACGCGCTGAAGGCGCGGCAGGTCGAAGCGTCCCACGGTGCCGCGCGCTACCTGGTCGGAGTGCTGAGCGACTTCACCCGGCCGGACGGCGCGACGCGCGAGGCGTTCGATCGGCCGCTGACGCTGGTGCTGCAGGAGGCGCTGGTGACGCCGAGCCCGGCGGAGCGCTTCGATCGGCTGCGGCACCTGGGCGACGCGGTGCTCTACGCGAGCGGGTTCTTCGTGGACCACTTCGTCGCGCGCGGCGTGGAGCCGAAGTACGTCTTCGGCATCGGCGCGCGCGCCTACGGGACGGCGAGCGCGATGCTGCGCGCCGGCTCGTCGAGCAGCAGCGTGGACGAGCAGGCGAAGAGCGTGGACGTGTTCTCGGAGCTGTCGGACCACTTCGATCAGTTCGCGTCGGTGATCGCCGAGGTGAGCGACATCGCGTTCGCGAAGAACGCGGCGGATGCCCGCGGGCTGCTCAAGCTCTACGAGAAGTGGCTGCGGACGGGCAGCGACCGGCTCGCGGGGGAGCTGACCGCGCACGGCCTCATCCCGACACGCCCGGTGAAAGGTCTGCAGTGAAGCAACGCGAGGCGCACGCGAAGGCGGGCGCGCTGCGGGGCATGGGCGTCGAGCTCGTGCGCGAGCGGGAGATCGCGTGCAAGGTGCAAGCGATGATCGAGCGGGCGTACGAGCTCGATCGCGTGGCGGACGTGAGCGACTTCATGCGCGGCGCACTCTCGGGCCGGCGCGAGGTGCTGCTGGTGCGCGAGGCGGCCGACGGCGTGGTGGAGATCATGCTGGAGCTGCCGACGCTCGGCCCGGCGAACGACCTCGACGGGGTCTGCCAGATCATCGAGGGCGTGAGCCACTTCGTCTACGTCTCGACGCGCGCGGCGCACGACCGCGCGTCGACGGCGCTCGAGATGGAGATGCAGGCGGAGGTGGACAAGTACGTGGTGCTGGCCGGCGCCTTCGAGGAGCTGGACGTGGAGCGGAGCGAGCGGCTGCGCGAGCGGCTCTACGAGGGCGTGCGCTACGTGCACGAGGCGCACACGGATCTCGGCGAGCGGTACCGCGTGGCCAACCGGGTGGCGAGCCGCTTCGTCCGGCAGATGGAAGCGCGCTACGTACGCGAGCGGCGGTTCGGCGAGCTGCGCCGCGAGCTGCACGCGTTCTTCCGTTCGGGGCTCGAGGAGAAGCTGCGGCGGGCGGCGTGAATCCGTGCGCGTGATTCCGGAACAGTGGGCCGCCCCGGGCTGAAGCCCGGGGCAGGCGAAGAACCCTGGGATGAAACCGAGTAAAGCCCGCCTTTGGCGGGCTCGTGCGGGGCGGTGTCTTCGTTCGAGGCGCTGATGGGTGCCCATGGTGCCCTGTCTTCCGCAACCGGCCAACGTGTGGCTTCTCTGAGCTGTGGCTGTCCTCGCCCGGAGATCGCCGGGACGTGCCCGGGCGTTCCTCGCGAGCGCGTTCCTCGCGAGTCCGCCGAAGGCGGACTTTGGTCGCGAATCCCTCATCCGGTCTCTTGCCTGCCCCGGGCTTCAGCCCGGGGCGGCCCTCAAGGCCCGAGCTCGAAGGGGAGCTCGACGGTGACGGGCGCGGTCGTCGGCCGCGGGAACAAGAGAACGGAGACGACGCCGACGACGCACGCGACGACGGCGGCGTCGGGCAGCGTGGTGGTCGGGGCTTGGGCGGCGCTCGCGACCTTGCCGTCGGCGTCGATGGCGAACGTCACGTCGATGTGACCGTGGAGCGCCGGGTTCCGGCGGAGCCCGTCCTCGGAGCACGCGCGGAAGCGGGGCAGGGCGCGCATCGCGAAGCGACGGACGGCCTCGGCTTGCAAGCCGGCGCCGACGGTGGGCATGCCCGGCTTGATCGAGGAGGCGTGGGGAGCGCCGGTCTCCCCGGCATCCGGGACGTCTGCCTCCGCCGGTACGGGAGTCGCGGTATCGGCGTGCGCGGCCGGGGCGGTCGCCTTCGCGCCGCCGCACGCGGCGCACACGGCGATCAGCGCCAGCTCGACGTTGCGATGGGCCATGGGCCCTTATAACCGACCGCCGACGGGTGTGGCCTGGCGGCGCGAGCGGCAGTAGCTTTCTTCCCGCCATGACCTTCATCCAGGCGCCCCCCACCCTCGGCAACACCTTCGACGACGACCACCTGCTCAAGAGCTACCTCGAGCGCAAGCTCCCGGGCGACGCTCGCGCGGCCATCGCGGCGGAGCTTCGCGAGGTGGGCGCGCTCGCGGGCGGGCCGCTCTACCGGCTCGCGACCGAGCAGGGGCGCGAAGAGCCGAAGCTCGTGTCGTGGGACCCCTGGGGCAACCGCATCGATCGCATCGAGCTGCCCGCGCTTTGGAAGGAGGCGGCGCGCATCGCGGCCGAGCGCGGCGTGGTCGCGGCGGCGTACGAGCGCAAGTTTGGCGAGCACTCGCGCGTGCTTCAGTTCGGGCTCGTGTACCTGATCGAGCCGTCGTGGCACGTATACTCCTGCCCGCTGGCGATGACGGACGGCGCGGCGCGGACGCTGCTCGCGTCCGGCAACGCGGCGCTCATCGAGCGGGCGTTGCCGCGGCTCACGTCGCGCGATCCGGAGAAAGCTTGGACGAGCGGGCAGTGGATGACCGAGCGCACCGGCGGCTCGGACGTGGCCATCTCGGAGACGATCGCTCGGCCCGAGGGCGACCGGTTCCGTCTCTACGGGACGAAGTGGTTCACCTCGGCGACGACCTCGCAGATGACGCTCACCCTGGCGCGGCCCGAAGGCAACCCGCCCGGCGGGCGGGGCCTCGCGCTCTTCTATCTCGAGGTGCGAAACGCCGACGGCACGCCGAACGGCGTCCTCGTCAACCGGCTCAAGGACAAGCTCGGCACGCGCATGTTGCCGACCGCCGAGGTGACGCTCGACGGGGCGCTGGCGATGCCGGTGTGGGGGATGGGTGACGGCATCAAGCACATCACGCCAATGCTCACGACGACACGCACGTGGAACACCGTGTGCGCGGCGGCCGGCATGCGCCGCGCGACGTCGCTCGCCGCCGACTACGCCCACAAGCGCGTCGCGTTCGGGGCGCCGCTCGGCGACAAGCCACTGCACACGGACACGCTCGCCTGGAACGCGGCCGAGTCGTACGCCGCGTTCTTGCTCGCGTTTCGCATCGTGGAGCTGATGGGCAAGGAGGAGGCCAAGACGCTGAGTGAGGAGGAGCAGTCGCTCTTCCGGCTCGTCGTGCCGCTCGCCAAGCTGACGACCGGCAAGCAGGCGGTCGCCGTCGCGAGCGAGTCGCTCGAGGCGTTCGGCGGCGCAGGCTACATCGAGGACACCGGGCTCCCGCGGCTGATGCGCGACGCGCAGGTGCTGCCGATCTGGGAGGGGACGACGAACGTGCTGGCGCTCGACGTGCTGCGCGTGCTCTCGCGCGGCGGGTCGCTGGCGCCGCTCGTGGCGGAGATCGAGCGATGCGTGCAGAATGCACGCGATCCTTCGCTGCGCGAGCCGGCCGAGACGGCGTCGCGTGCGATGCGCCATGCCGGCGAGTGGGTGGCCAAGAGCGTCGACACGCCCGCGAAGGTGGAGCAAGGCGCGCGCCGCTTCGCGCTCACGCTGGGTCGCGCCCTCGAGCTCGCCCTGCTCGTGGACCACGCGCAGTGGGCGCTCGAGCACCAGAAGGACGGCCGATTCGCGGCCGCGGCGCGCATCTTCGCCAAGACGCCGATCGATCTCATCCTCGACGCCTCGATCGAGGACGCCCGCGCCGTCCTCGCCTGATCCGGGCGGTGCCCGCTCAGACGTGCATCGAGCTGGTGAGCTGATTGGCGACGTTGAACACCATCCCGAGCACGTCGAGGCCGATGGCGACGCCGCCGCACGAGAGACCGGCGATCGCCAGGCCCTTGCCCACGTAGCGGCCCTGGCTCGCGTTGATCTGCGACATGCCGACGAGGCCCATCACCACCGCGATGATGGAGAGCGGGATCCCGAAAAGTCCGCAGCAGCACCCCGGTACGATCGCGAGGATGCCAGTCACGAGCGAGGCGATCGCGAGGCCGTTGGTGCGCGGCGGCTCGACGTACTGCCCAGGCGGCATCGGCGGAGGCGCGAAGCCGGGCGGAGGCGCGCCGTACCCTCCCGGACCGAAGCCGCCGCCGGGCGGAGGCCCGTAGCCGCCGGGAGGTCCGAAGCCACCGCCAGGCGAGCCGTAGCCGCTTCCACCACCGGGCGGACCGTATCCAGCTGCACGAACGATCGGTTGCATCAGTCCTCCCGCGCCGCAGGCCACCATACCGCCGTGGTCTCGGGCGAGGAAGTGCTACGGTCCGTGGGTGCAGAACCTTCCGACCGCGCCGACTCCATCGAGCTCGTCGACCTCGGCCGTGGCCCCCTTCTCGGGGTGGAGCCACCGCCGTCGCGCGGCGCTCGTCGCGGGCGTCTGGGCGCTGACGGCGGCGCTCGTCGCGTTCGGAAAACAGCAGTGCTCCGTCGCCGCGGTGCTCCATCGACCGTGCCCCGGCTGCGGCATGACGCGCGCCGCGACGTTGCTGTTGCACGGCCACCTCGCCGAGTCGTTCGCCATGCACCCGCTGGTCGTGCCGATCGTCGCCTCGTGGGCGATGATCGCCTGGACGACGACGCTCGCGACGCTGCGCGGCGGCGCGCCGTGGGCGGCCTGGCAAACGCGCTCGGGGCGCGCCGCGGTCGTCGTCACCGTGCTCGCGTACGTCGCGCTCGTCGTGCTGTGGGCGCTGCGCCAGGCGGGTCACTTCGGCGGTCCCGTCCCGGTCTAAAGTGCCGTCCACGAGTGTCGGCGTGCTACCTGCACGCCGACGGAGCGCGGTACAATCGCGGGCATGATCGACGTCGCCGTGCTGCTCACGATTCAGGGGCGTGACGTACCCGCCTCGAAGGTGCCCGACAAGGGCGTGGCCGCCGCCCTCCACAAGATGGGGAGCGAAGTGGCTCGAAAGCTCGACAGCGTGCGCTGCACGAAGCACGACCAGGGGCCGACGAACGTCCGCGTCATCGTCGACGCTTCCGGCAACGCCGACCTCAAGTACGAGTCGTGCTGCAAGGCGCTCGTCGACGCCATCGGCCGCGCGATGGGCTGATGGCGGGGCCGAGGTCCGCGGCGGCTTGGAAGCGCTTCTACGCCGAGGAGCGCGCGCGGCTCGGGGAGCGCGCGCTCGCCGAGATGCTCGAGGCCGCGCGGCCCACGCCGATCGCTCTGGGTCGCGCAGCCGTCTTCCCGCACACGCGCCTCGAGGTCACGGGCGCGCAGGTCGCCGCGGTCGCGCGCGGCGTGGTCGAGAGCGGCGCCTCGGAGGTCCTCGCGCTCGGCGTTCTCCACGGCGCGCGCGAGCGCGACGCCGAGCTCGTGAAGAGCGCGCGCGCCGGCGACGAGATCGCGCGCGACTCCCTGCGCCGCGTCCACCGCACCGGCGGGCACGCAGAGGAAGAGTTCTCGCTCGACGCGTTCGTGGCCCTCGTCGCGCTCGAGGCTCGCCGCGCCGGCCGGCCGGCCCCCGCCATCGAGGTGCGCTACCCCTTCCTCGTCGGCGACGAGCCCGCCACCCTCCCCGGCGTCGACGAGCTGCGGAGGGCGGCCGAGCAGACACCGGTCGTCGCCACCACCGATCCCATGCACTACGGCGTGGGCTACGGCACGCCGGGCGATCTCGTCGGCATCGCTGACCTGCGCGCGTCGTCGCTCGCTCGCGCCTCGATCGAAGCGCAGCTCGCAGCGCTCTCGTGCCACGACTTCGGCGCCTTCGCGCGCGAGTGCGAGCGCGCACGCTCCGACTTTCGCGACGTCGGCCCCGTGCTCGCGCTCGTACTCGGGCGGGACGCGCGCTTCGAGCTGCTCGAGCTACGGCTCGTCGACTACGCCGAAGCGCTGTCCGCTCGACCGCCGACTTGGGTCGCCGGCGCGCGCGTCGACGCGGTCACTGCGCCGGGTAGGCGAGCGCCACGTACTGCGGCGACGCCGGCGTGACCGGGCCCCACTCCTGCACCCAGCCCGCCACCGAGTGGACCCACGTCGTCGGGTGGTTCACGAGCGTCGCCACGCCGCACGTCGAGCAGCGCGTCTGGAACCGCTCGTTCATCGCGAAGCCGTACGGCGTCCCCGGCGCGGCCGGGGTGCCCTTCGTCTGGTAGATGCGGAAGACGAGCTGCCAGGCCTGCTGCCGGCACGCGTTGCACGGCAGCGGATAGGAGCCGACGCGGTGCTCCCAGGTCGAATACTGATCCGAGGCGAGCAGGTAGAAGAGCATCCCTCGACGAAGGTATCAGCGGCAAAGAGTGGGCGCGAGGCCGCAGTAGAGAGCGGAGTTGAACTCTGCCGTGGGGAGCTCGTCCTCGTGCGAGAAGTCCATGCCCGCCGTGGCCTTGGCCCACGAAGCGGCCGTGCCGCGCGCGGCGGCGGAGCGCTCCGGCGGCTTCGGGGCCGGCAAGGGAAGCTTCGTCGAGCGGAGCACGTCCGGCACCTTCGCCACGAACGGCGTGAGCTCCGCCGTCTCCGAGAAGGCCTCCGCGATCGGCGGCGCGACCGCGTCCCTCCGGCCCAGCGGCGGCAGGTCGAGCAGCACCTCGATCGTGCGCAGCGCGCTCGGCGTCGTGTACGTCGTGTGCACCACCGCGCCGCGCGCCGCGTGGCCGCCCGCGAAGAACAGCACGCTGCGGTGCGCGTCGACGTGGTCGGCGCCGTTCTGCGCGTCATCCTCGAGTGCGATGACGATCGTATCTTCCCAGAACGGCGTCTTGGACAGCGCTTCCACGACGAGGCCGAGCGCGTAGTCGTGATCCGCGACCTGCGTGTCGGGCGTATCCACGCCATCCACCGCGCGCGCGAAGGCGCCGAGGTGATCGGCGGGCAGGCGCACCAGCAAGAGGCCCGGCAGCGTCCCTTTTTGGGCGAAGCCGTCGAGCTCGCGGAGCAGCTCGCGCGCACGCCAGAAGTCGGGGAACGTCATGTCGAAGCCGCGAAAGTACGGATCGGTCTCGGCGTGCAGGCCGAACGCCGTCGGGTAGGCGACCACCGCCTTCGTCTTGTACGGCTCGCGCACCGGCGGGATGGCGGCCTTGTCTCGCGCCGGCAGGCCATAGCGGCCGTCGTCGATGAAGAAGCCGTAGTTGCGCACGCTGACGCCCGCCGCCTTCGCGGCGTCCCACAAGTAGCCGGTGCCGCCCTCGCGCGGGCGATCGACGGCGGCCATGTCGGCCGGGCCCGGCAGCAGATCCGGGTCGTCCGGCACGCGCGGGTCGTTGCGCCGGCGCTCGTCGAGCGTCGGGATCGACACGTTGATCCCTCGGTTCTTCCCCTCCCAGTCGTAGCTGTGCTTGCCGCGTTCGGCGTAGAGCAGCGGCACCTCCTTCTCCGCCGCGTCGGTGGTGCGGGCCGCAGTGCTCCACTGCCAGCCGTCGCCCGACACGCCGCCCGAGTCGAAGAAGCGATCGAAGCCGGAGAAGGACCGTGCGAGCGCGTGCTGGTTCGGCGTGATCTTCTCGCCCCAGAGCAGCAGCTTCTCGTCGCCGTCGAGGCCCGAGGCGTCGGCGAGGAGCTGGTCGAACGTGCGGTTCTCCGCGACGACGTAGACGACGTGGCGGATCTTGCCGCGCAGCCGCTCGAAGATGGGCGGCACGGCCGGCGGCGCGTCGAGGTGCTCGTTCTTCATCGCCTGAGCGGTGAGCAGGGCCAGGGTCGCGGCGTCGGGGACGGGGAACGAGTGCAGGCCCGCGCGCATGCGCTGAAGCACGAACTGGTTGCCGCCCGCCGCGAGGAACGGCTTCTGCCGCACGCGCACGCCGTCGGACCACGGACCCTTCGGGTTCGGCCCGGCCATGCTCTTTCCGTACGCGACGAAGAGGTGCGAGCCGTCCGGCGAGACCGCGACGTCGCTCGGGTAGAAGCCCGTCGGCACGGCGCCTGCGAACGCTCCGCCGCCGCCCTCGTCGAGCGCCACCACCGCGACCGCGTTCGCCCCGCCGAGCGTCACGTAGAGGCGCTTCCCGTCCGGCGAGAGGGCCAGGCCGTTCGGGCTCGCGCCGCGCAGCGAAGCGGCGAGCGAGCCCGGCGGGCCGCCGACGGGGATGTTGCCGATGGCGTGGAGGCTCGCGCGATCGATGACCGCCACGTCGTCGGTGTTCGCGTCGGCGACGTAGAGGCGCGCGCCGTCGCGCGAGGCGATGAGCTTGGTGGGCTGCCCTCCGACGGCGCAGCGCCGGGTCACGCGGCGCGCTGCGAGATCGACCTCGACCACCTCGCGGTCGCGCTGCGAAGTCACGTAGGCCTTGTCGCCCACGACGGCCACCGCCGCGGGAAACTCGCCGCCCGGCGCGCCGCCTCCGGGCCGAAGATCCACCTCCGCCACGGGCGCGCGCGCGCTCGTGTCGACGATGGAGAGGGAGTCGTTGTCATGGTTGGCGACGACGAGCTTGGCTCCGTCCGCGGTGAAGGCGACCCCGGCCGCGATCGCGCTCTGGTTGCGTCCCAAACCCTTGGCGTGGCCGAGCTTGATCGGCGTCGCGACCACCTTCCAGCCGTCGGGCGAGCGATCGATCTCCCAGACGCCGTCGTCCGACCCGCCGCTCGCGACGATCTTCGCGCCGTCGGGCGAGAAGGTGATGCCCCAGAAGGCGTTCGGCACCGCCAGCACCTGGTCCTGCGAGACGTGGGCCGGATCGTGGACGTCGAACAGGAAGACGTGCTCCTCGAGCGCGCCGGGGATCGGGGCGCCGTCGTCGGCCCAGTAGCGGTTGTACCCGGCCGTGAGGACCGCGAGCGTTCGCCCGTTCGGCGAGAGCGCGACGCTCGTCGCGAAGCCCACGCGCAGCTCGGGATGGCCCGGAAAGTG
>DATIQP010000805.1:0-1667 GCA_035470765.1 Polyangiaceae bacterium
AGCGAACGAGCTCGTCGTACTCGGCGACGACCTCGACCTTGCCGAGGAAGCTCAGCACGATCGCCCGCTGCCAGGAGATGACCTTGTGCGGCGCCATCCAGGGCAGGAGCATCAGCGTGCGCATCATGGTCGTCCGGGGTCCGTCGGTGGGAGTGTTGGCGTCTCTCCCGACGAACCACCGCCGCCGCCCCTGACTCCGTCTCCGCCTCCGCGGTCGCTGCGGGTGGAGTCGAACCAACCACGGCCGGGCATATGAGGCCCGCCTCCCTTCCGAGGAGCGCAGCGTCCCTCGCACCGACGCCAACGCCCCAACCCTCTGGACATCGGCGGGCCTTGCACGTCACTCAGAGATGAGTTACTAAACCGCGGCTCCAATGTAGGAGCTTTCGGGAGGCCTCTCCGATGTCGACTCGTTTGGCTTTGGTTTCGCTGACTTGTATCGCGCTCGCCACGGCGTGCTCGGCCGCCTCCAGCGAAGAGTCGGGTGGAAGCGACCTCACGGGCACGACCTCGGTCGAGCGCCCAGTCTCCTTCCAGTCTTACGTCTACGCCGACCCGAACGCCTCCGACCCGGACATCCAGACCGACATCGCGCGCCAGATCAAGACGTCGCTCGGGGCGCTTCGCGACACGAAGGTGGCCTTCGACGACCGCGGCGCGCAGTCGAACCTCGACCCCTCGAAGTGGACGCGCTCGCTCGTCGACGTGCTCGATCCGGCGACGCAGAACAGGACCGGCCAGGTCCTCAAGGTCGCCTTCACGTACTCGGACAAGGCCGTCGTGACCCAATCGCTCACGCAGAGCGCCGTCGACTTCGTGATGCTCGCCGGCGACTACTCGCAGCACGGAGACGCGCTCAAGCAGTCCTGTTCGGACGACACCAGCACCGACACCGACTCGCTCTGGTACCACTTCCAGCCTTCGCTCTCCTCGTGCCAGTCGCTCATCCAGGGCGAGAGCGCGCGCATCCAGGCCGAGCAGAGCAAGCTGGCGGGTCACGCCGGCGCGATCGGGCCGAGCGAGGCGGGCCGCTGGTTCTCGCCGGTGACGGCGAAGCTCGGCCCGGCGAACACGCCGAAGCAAGCCTACTCGCCCGAGTACGACCGGCTCTTCGCGCTGAACGGAGACCCGCGGTCGACGCTCACCGTCTACGCGTTCTTCGGCGTCGACACCGACGAGAGCGATCCGGACGACATCCTCGGCCAGGAGGCCGTGCGCTTCCTGCGGACGATGCTCGCGGGCCAGCCGAATTTCCGCCCGACGAAGACCGATCCGTTCGCGATGCTGCTCGACGTCTACGTCGACGGGACCAAGCTCTCGAACGTCACCTACGACGAGATGTTCGGCTGGGTGCTCGACAAGAGCGGCTACCCCGCGGAGGTGGGCAACGACGCGAACAAGATCGCCGCGCTACGCCGGCAGGTGATGAGCAAGCTCGCCGAGCGCTGGATCGATTGGGATCTTCCCATCGTCGTGAAGGACGGTCAGGGCAACGCCAAGAGCCTCACCGTGGAGGTGCGGAGCTTCTACGGCTACGAGGACGGCTCGCCGGACGCGCGCCAGCACGCGCAGTGGCGCTACCTCGAGGCGTTCTGGTACGGCGACGTGTTCCTCTACAACGGCCACTCGCACTTCGGCCACGGCCCGCTCGAGCCCACGCTGTACGG
>DATIQP010000806.1:0-5457 GCA_035470765.1 Polyangiaceae bacterium
GGTGCGCGTGGGCGTGAGCGTGGCGCCGGTCATTCCCGGCCTGGGCGACGAGGAGCTGCCGCGCGTGCTCGAGGCGGCGAAGGCGGCCGGCGCGAGCTTCGCGGGGTACGTGCTGCTCCGGCTGCCCGGCCACGTGAAGGAGGTGTTCGAGGCGCGCCTGCGCGAGCGCCTGCCCGAGAAGGCGGACAGGGTCATGGCGCGCATCCGCCAGACGCGCGGCGGGAAGTTGTATGATGCACACTTCAAGACGCGCGGCCGCGGCGAGGGGCCGTACGCGCAGGCCATCGAGCTGCTCTTCCGCACGACGGCGCGGCGCCTCGGCCTGGAGGCCGGCTACACCTACTCCGCGTCGCCGAGCCAGCCTGCGGAGCCGCCCCAGCTTTCGCTCTTCCGCTAGCCCGGCTGGGCGCCTATCGTTGCGCCGCGTGCGGCAACGCTCCCGCTCCTCGCTGCTGATGCTGGTCTGCGCGCTGTTCTGCGCTCCCGATACGGGCGCGCAGAAGGCCGAGGCGCGCGCGGAGGCGGAGGCCGACGTGCCGCTCCCCGAGCACGCCGAGGACGTCGTCGACTACACGATGACCGCCCGCCTCGATCCCGCGGCGCACACCGTCCACGGCGAGGGCACGATCGTGTGGCGCAACACGAGCGAGAAGCCGGTCCGCGAGGTGTGGCTGCACCTCTACCTGAACGCCTTCAAGAACGAGAGCAGCACGTTCATGCGCGAGCCGGTGGGCGGCGCGCGCGGCACCGGCGGCGTCACCGACTGGGGCTACATCGACGTGCGCCGCTTCGCCCTCGCCACGCCGAGCGGCGAGACCGATCTCTGGCCCGACGCCGACAAGACCGGCGGCCGGCCCGGCGACCTCGACGAGACCGACGCGCGCGTGCCCCTGCCCGACGAGGTGGCGCCTGGCGCGAGCGTGACCTTCAAGATGACGTGGGACGACAAGCTGCCGAGCATCGTCGAGCGCACGGGCTACCTGCGATCGTTTCACATGGTGGCGCAGTGGTTCCCGAAGATCGCGCGCCTCGAGCCCGACGGGACGTGGGCGCACTTCCCCTTCCACCACCTCGCCGAGTTCTACTCCGACTTCGGGACGTACGACGTCACGCTCGAGGCGCCGAAGGCGTTCGTCCTCGGCGCGACCGGGCCCGTCACCGAGGCGCACGACGACGGCGAGCTCCACGTCGAGCGTCACGTCCAGGGCGACATCCACGATTTTGCCTGGACCGCGTACGATCAGTACCAGGAGCGCCGCGAGAAGATCGACGGCGTCGACGTGCGCATCCTCTATCCGCGCGGCTACGGCTACCCCGCCGAGCGCGAGCTCGCGACCATGCGCTTCGCCCTGCCGTACTACGGCGAGCGCTACGGCCGCTATCCGTACACGGTGCTCACGCTGGTGCACCCGCCGGACGGCGCCGAGGAGGCGGGCGGCATGGAGTACCCCACGCTCTTCTCCACCGGCGGGTCGTGGTACGGGCCGCCGGGCTCGCTCTTCCTCGAGCTCGTCACCATCCACGAGTTCGGCCACCAGTGGTTCTACGGCATGCTCGCCTCCGACGAGGAGAAGTGGCCGTTCCTCGACGAGGGGATGAACAGCTACGCCGAGCAGGACGGCCTCGCGGCGTGGCGCGGCCAGGGGACCGTCATCGACGCGCTCGGCCTGAAGATCAGCGACACCGAGGCCGACGGCGCGTGGCCGGGCGATCGCGTCTTCGACGAGCCGGTCGCGCAGCCGGCGGACGCGTTTCCGACGGGCGGCCACTACGGCGGCCTGGTCTACGCCCGCACCGCCGCGCTCTTCGCCACGATCGACCGCGTCTACGGGCACGATCTCGGGGCGCGCGCCATCGGCCGGTACGCGCGCCGCGCGCGCTTCCGCCACCCGGTGCCGGAGGACCTGCTCACGAGCTACGAGGAGGTCTTCGGCCCCGAGGTCCGCGCGGCGCTCGAGGAGGGGCTCTTCCGCCGCGGCTGGGTCGACTACAAGGTGCTCGGCGTCCACTCCGAGCGCGACACGGCGGCGGCGGGCGTCTTCGATCGCGACGGCAAGCGCGAAACGATCAAGGAAGGTCAAGACGCGAGCGGCAGCTACGAAGGCTGGGTGCTCGTGGCGCGCGAGGGCACGCTCCGCTTCCCCGTCGACGTGGAGCTGACGTTCGAGGACGGCACGAAGCAGCGCGTCCGCTGGGACGCGCGCGAGGCCGTGGCGCGTCTCCCCGTCAGCGGCAAGTCCGCGCTCGCCTACGCGGTCATCGACCCCGACCGCGCCGTGCTCGTCGACCAGGACCGGCTCGACGACTTCGCGCGCGCCACCAGCGCTCCGCCCGGAGGCTCGGCCCGCGTGCTCGACAAGGCGACCTACGCGCTGCAGCTCTTGATGTCCACGGTGCTGCCGTGACGCTCCCCGTGTCGATCGATCCCGCCGTCTCGTCGCGCGCCCCGGACACGTCCGGGCCCGAATCGGTCCGCAAGGACACACGCCTGCTGCTCGTCTCGAACGACGCCATGCGGGCGCGCCGGCGCCCGCGCGCGGTCCTCTGGCTCTACTTCTTCCAGCTCGCCGTGGCGTTCCTCGTTGCGTGGCCCATCTCGCGCGCGCTCGGGGCCGCGTTCGCGGGACACCCGCGCGGCTCGGCCGTGCTCTTCGACGACGGCGGCTGGGCGCTGCTGGCGCTGCGCCACGCGTTCGAGAGAGGCTCGCCGGCGCTCATGGCGCTGCTCGTGTGCGGCGTCGTCGGCGGCGCGGCGCTCGGGCTCGTGCCGCTCGTTTCGCTGCTGGTCTCCATTTCGCACGCGACGCCTCAGCTCGGCGCCCCACGCGCGCGCCACCTCGCGCCCTACGTGGCCGCGGCCTTCGGTCCGATGGCCATTCTCCTGGTGCTCGCGAGCATGCTCGAGGTGGCCCTGCTGCTCGTCGCGTTGCGGCTGTCCTCGTCCGTCTCCGACGCGATGACGGCGCGATCGGGGGACGTCCGCGCGGATCTCTACGGCGTCGCAGCGGGCGCGCTCGTCGCGCTCCTGGCCATGCTCGTCGGCGTCCTCCACGATCTGGCCCGAGCCGCCCTCGCGCGCTTTCGCTTCGGCGTGCGCGCCGCCGTCCGCCACGCGTTGCTCACGCTCTGGCGCTCCCCCATTCGTCTGGTCTGGTCGTGGGCCTGGCGCGGGATGGCAGGCTGGGTGGCCGTGGGGGTGGTCGCTGCCTTCGCCTCCCGCCTGGGCACGACCGCTCCGACGCTCGTCGTGCTCGTCCTGCTCCACCAGGCCACCGCTCTCGCGCGGGTCATGTTCCGGGCTTCCTGGCTCGCTCGAGCGCTCCGCGCCGTCGACCGCGCACGATAAAACACCCGCAATATCGATGGTTTATCCAGATTCGACCGATAGGGGGTTCCCAGGTGAATCCCAGCCGGATATCCCTTGAAGGTTGCGTAGCTTCTTACGCACACCCCAGCAATTTCGTGATGCGTTGGATAGCAGCAGCAGTGGGGCTGATCGGGATGGTGCTCGTACCCATCTCCGGGTGCTCGCACGTCGAGCCCGTCGCGCCGATGAGCCTGGCGAAGAGCCCATCCTTCATCCGCGCCGCCTGGCGTGCACGGCCCGACGCGCTCGGCGCCCGCCGCGGTCGCGTCCAGGAGCTTCAGCTGCTGCCGTCGCCGTCGGGCGGCCTGGTCGAGGACGAGGTGGTGCACGAGTACCCCCTGCCCAACAACGGCCTTTGCCCGCCGGACATGGCGAGCATCGACGATCACTACTGCATCGATCGCTTCGAGGCGTCGCTCGTCGAGATCCTGCCCAACGGCGACGAGCGAGCGTGGTCGCCGTACGACGCGCTCGACGCGTCGAGCCGCGGGCCGCTGCCGGTGGTGCGCGCGGTGAGCGCGCAAGGCGTGACGCCGCAGGCCTACATCTCCGAGGTGCAGGCCAAGCTCGCGTGCGCGCGCTCGGGCAAGCGCCTCTGCAAGGCGACGGAGTGGAAGCGGGCGTGCATGGGCCCCGCGCACACCACCTACCCGTACGGCGCCACGGTGGAGGACGGGCGCTGCAACGATCACGGGCGCGCGCCGATGGCGATCGTCTTCAAGCTCGGCGGCGGCAGCGATCCGCATCTCTGGCCCGCTCACATGAACGATCCGCGCCTCGATCAGCTCCCGGGCACCGTGGCGACGACCGGATCGCACACCGGGTGCACCAACGACTACGGCGTCTACGACATGGTCGGCAACGTCCACGAGTGGATCGACGACCCCAACGGGACGTTCGTCGGGGGCTACTACCTCGACACGCACCAGCTCGGCGACGGCTGCAACTACCGCACCGAAGGCCACGACATCTACTACCACGACTACTCGACCGGCTTCCGCTGCTGCGCCGACGTCGCTCAGTAGGGTGAGCGCGCGCGCCTCTCTCGTCGTCGCGTTCGCCGCGGGCGTCGCCGCCTGCGCGGGCGCCGCCGTCACGCAGGTCCCTCCTTCCGGTGCCTCGCTCGCCAAGCCGGCCGTCGCGGCGGACGCCGGCGAAGCGCGCGACGCCGGCGCCTCCTCCTCGTCGCACCTCGACCTCGCGCGCGTCGACTCATGCGACGTGCCGCGAGCGCCCGACGCGGACGCGGGCGTGCCGGAAGTGGAGCGCGACGTCGCGTACGGCGGCGATCCGCGCCAGCGGTACGATCTCGCCATTCCCCAGGGGCAGCCGGGCAAGCTGCTCGTCGTGATGATCCACGGCGGCGGCTGGACGAGCGGGAAGAAGTCGCTCTTTCTGCCGACCATCCGCACCTTCGCGGCGCTGGGCTACCTCGCGGCCTCGCTCGAGTATCGGCTGGCGTCGGACGGCCGTCGCGCCTTCCCCGCGGGCCTCGCGGACGTGCGCTGCGGGTTGCGCGCGGTGCAGGCGCGGGCGCGGGCGCTCGGCGCGACGCGGACCGTCGTCCTCGGAGCTTCGTCCGGCGGGCACTACGCCGCCATGCTCGCGCTCGCGGGCGACGCCGACGGCTTCGACGGCGACTGCGCCGAACGCGGCCCGGTCCACGTCGACGGCGCGGTGCTCTACTACGCTCCGCTCGAGCTCGACCGCGCCCGAGAGCGGTACCCCCGGAGGATGGTGCAGGCGGTCGACGAGCTCATCGAGGGCGTCTCGGTGGTGAAGGAGGACGGCGGGATGGCCGCCGCGGAGTGGGACGGCAGGGCGCGAGCGGCGACGCCACGTCACTACGTCGACGGCGCCGATCCGCCGATCCTCGAGCTGCACGGCCAGGCCGACAACATCGTACCGATCCAGGACTCGCGCGATCTCTTGGCCGCCCTCGAGCACGTGAAGGTCCCCTCGCTGCTCGTCGAGCTCCCGGAGCAGAAGCACGGCTTCCCGGTCCTCGGCCGCTCGGCCACGCTTCAGCCCGCGAGCTGCACGACGCTCCGGTTCCTCCAACTTTTGCAGTCGGCGCCGTCGCGCTGATA
>DATIQP010000807.1:0-4666 GCA_035470765.1 Polyangiaceae bacterium
GGGAGCTCGACCACGTGCAGGCCGTAGACGACGCCCGCCGCGAGCGCCACCGCCACCGTCGCCACCTGCGCGATCGGGACACCCGTCGTGTGCGGCGCGCTCGCCATCGCCGCAATCGTGCGCCGAAGCCGCGAGAAGCGAAAGCGAAACCACCGCCAAAAACCTTGGTATAGGACGCCCGTGCGACCGCTGCGCGACCGCTTCGTGAGGCTCGACCCCGCCCTGTACGCGGTTTGGGCCGGCCTCTGCACGCTCGTGTCGGCGCGGATGTTCTACGGCTACATGATGATGCAGACCGGCGGCGAGTGGAGCGCGCCGCTCGACGACGTCTTCATCCACTTCGACTACGCGCGAGCGACCGCCGAGGGTCACCCCTTCGAGTGGTTCGCGGGCAACGGGTACTCCTCGGGCAACACGAGCCTCTCCTACCCATTCGTCCTGGCGGCGGGCTGGCTCGGCGGCTTTCGCGGCGCTCTGCTGATGGAGTGGGCGGCCATCGTCGCGATGGTGTCGGTCTTCGCCACGCTCCTGGTCGCGCGGCGCCTCGTCGTCCGCTCGCTCGTGACGACCAGGGAGTGGACGCCGCGCCTCGCGTCGTACCTGATACCTCCGATCCTGCTCGGGGTCGGCGCCCTCGACTGGTCGCTCTGGAGCGGCATGGAGGTCGCGTTCTTCCTCGCGGTGTGGGCGGCCGCGCTCGCGGCGTTCTTCGCCCTCGACGACGCGTCCCCCTCGGAGCGCGCCGCGCGAGCGCGCTGGCTCGGCGCCCTTGGCGTCGCGCTCGTCGTCACGCGCCCCGAGGCCGCCACCACCGTGGCCGCCTTCGCTCTCTTCGCGGCGCTCGGCCCGAAGCCCGCCCCGGCGCGGGAGCGGCTCTTCACGCTCCTGCGCGCCGGCGTCCCGGCCGCGCTCGCCCTCGCCGTCCAGGCCGTCGCCAACCGCGCGTTCACGGGCGAGTTCAGCGCGAGCGGCGCCCTCGTGAAGCTCGCGATCAACAACCCGTTCCTCTCCGACGCCGAGAAGCTCGCGGACTACGTCCAGAACCTGCGCTACGCGATCTTCCGCAACCTCGAGTACCACTTCACCGACTGGGTGTTCGTCGACTTCCTCTTGCCCGTGCTCGCGCTGCTCGCGCTCGCGGTGCGCGAGACCCGCCGCTACGCCGCGCTTCTCCTGGTGCAGGCCGCCTCGTGGATGCTCCTGGTCGCGCTCAACGGGCAGGTGCGCTGGCAGAACGAGCGCTACACGATGCCCGCGGTCGCGTGGCTGCTCGTGTGCGCGGCGCTCGGCGCGGCCGCGCTGCTCCGCAAGGCCGCCAAGCCTTCGATCGTCATCGCGAGCTTCGCCGCGGCCATGGGCGCACACCTGCTCGCGATCGGCCTGCGCCCGCCCAACACCATCCCCGAGCTGCGCCTTCCCTGGACGACCGCGCTCGCGTGCGGCGCCGGCGTGGCGGTCTTGCTCCGCATGTGGGAGCTGCGCGCGCCCCTCGTCGTCGGCGCGCTGCTCGTCGCCCAGGACCACCTGACGGCGAAGATGCGCGACCAGCGGTGGTTCTTCGGCCGCGCATCCCGCAACATCCGCGATCAGCACCTGGTCGCTGGGCAGCTCATCGGCGCGCTCAAGCCGAGGCGCCTGCTCGTCGGCGACGCGGGCGCGCTCGTCTACGCGTCGGACCGGCCCGCGCTCGACATCATCGGCCTCGGCGGCTACCACGATCTGCCCTTCGCGCGGGCCGGCGTGCAAGGCCTTGCGGCGAGCATCGAGCTCATCGAGCGCATGCCGCCGGCGGAGCGCCCCGACATGTTCGCGATCTACCCGTCGTGGTGGGGCGTGCTCCCGACGTGGTTCTCGAGCGGGGTGCTCGCGCGCATCCCCGCGCCGGGCAACGTCATCTGCGGCGGTTACGAGGACGTCATCTACAAGGCCGACTGGCACGTGCTCGGCACCGGCGAAGAACCGCGCGCGGACGTCGGCCACGTACGCGACGCCGTGGACGTGGCCGATCTGGTGAGCGAGCGCGAGCACGAGTACGGCTTCTCGCGCGGAGCCGGCTGGACCGACATGAAGATCCTCCCGGATCCGATCGACGCGGGCAGCGACATGTTCGACGGTGGCCGCCGCTTCGGCCCCCATGCTCGGCAGCACTTCACCCTCTCGCACCTCGACGCGGGCCGGCCCGCGCGGCTCGCCTTCCGCTCCGCCCCGGACGGCGACGTCCGCGTCCGCGTCCGCGTCGGCGGCGCCGACGTCGCGACCGCGAGCCTCACCCCCCGCAACGGCTGGGACGAGCGCGTGGTCCACATCGAAGGCCGGGCGATCGCCGAGTCGATCGTGGTCGACCTGGAGAACGAGGGCCCCGGCGAGCTCTCGATCTTCCACGTCTGGATCGGACAGTGACGCTACCGGCGAAGATCGCGATCGCCCTGGGCCACTGGGGGGCACCGCCGGAGCTCTTCGCCTGGCTCGTCCTGGCGTTCGGCGCCGTGTGCGTGCTCGGCGCGCTGAGCGGCCGGTTCGACCCGTTCGACGGCGTCATGAGGACCTCTCGCGCGCGCTTCCTCGCCGGCGCGTCGCTCGCCGCTGCCTTCCTCACCATCGCCTACGTGGCTCACTACCTGCGCGGCGGTCCTCGCATCATCGACGCGACCACCTACTGGCTGCAGGCCCGCGCCCTCTCGCACGGCCAGGTCGCTTGGCACGTGCCGTTTCCTTCGGCGAGCTTCCGCGGACGCTTCTTGCTCTTCGATCCGCCCGATCGGCTCGCGGGCATCTTCCCGCCGGGCTGGCCGCTGCTGCTCTCGTCCGGCTTCGTGCTCGGCACTCCGCTGCTCGTCGGCATCGCGCTGTCGGCCGCGCTCACGCTCGCGACCTACGGCCTCGCCCGCGAGGCCCTCCACGACCGAGACGAGGCGACGCGCGAGCACGCCGCGCGCGTGGCCGTGCTGCTCTCGCTCGCGTGCGCGACGCTCCGCTACCACACCGCCGATCCGATGTCGCACGCGGCCTCCGCGCTCGGGATCACCGTCGCCCTCGTGTTCGCCCTTCGCGCCGCGCGCGCGAAGGAGCGCACCGCCCGCGATCTGCTCGTCGCGGGCCTTTGCGTCGGGCTCGTCGGCGCCACACGCCCCGTCTCGGCGCTCCCCATCGCCGCGATCGCCCTCTACGCCACACGGCGCGTGCCCTGGCGAGCGCGCGCCCGCTTCGCGCTGGGTTTGCTGCCCGGCGTCGCGCTGCTGCTCTGGGCGCAGTACGCCGCGACCGGCAGCCTCTTCGAGTCGACCCAGCGCTCCTACTACGCCGTGAGCGACGGCCCTCCCGGCTGCTTCCGTTACGGCTTCGGCAAGGGCATCGGCTGCCTGTACGAGCACGGCGACTTCGTGCGCGCGCGCCTCGCCGGCGGCTACGGGCTGCTGGCCACGCTCGGCACCACGGTGCGGCGCCTGCACATGCACCTCTCCGACGCGCTCGACGCGTGGCCGGTCCTCCTGCTGGCGCTCGCGCCGTGGGCGCGCCTCGCTCGCACGCAATCGTGGGCGCGCCTGGCCACCGCGCTCGTCGCGCTCCAGGTCCTCGCGTACGCGCCCTTCTACTTCGACGGTGACTACCCCGGAGGGGGCGCTCGTCTCTTCGCCGACGTCCTGCCCGTCGAGCACGTGCTCCTGGCGGTCGCCGTGGTGCAATGGCCCGCACCGAAGCTCGCGGGCGCCGCGTGGCGCAAGGCCGCCGCGCTCGTGGGCCTCGTCCTCGCCGGCTTCGCACTGCACGGCGCGTTCGATCACCTCGCGCTCGCGGACCGCGACGGCGGCAAGCCGATGTTCGAGCCCGAACGCCTCCAGGACGCCCACGTGGAAGCGGGTCTGCTCTTCGTGGACACCGATCACGGCTTCGACCTCGCCTACGACCCGGCCGTCACCGATCCGCTCCGAGGGCTCGTCGTGGCACGCCTCCACAACGACAGCCACGACCGGCTGCTCTACGACTCGCTCGGCCACCCGCCGACGTGGGCGTACCGCTTCGGCCACGGTGACCCCACCCTGCTGCCGTTTTCACCCATGTCCGCCACCGACGGCGCGGGCCGCGAGCGCTGGCGCTTCGAGGCCGAGGCCGAATGGCCGCCACTCGGCCAGGATGGCGCATGGGCGGAGCCCGTCTGGGCGAGCGGCTCGTGCGCCTCGGGCGGGCAGGTGCTCACCGTCCACCCCGCCCCGCGTGGCAGCGTGACCATCGCCGTCCCCATCCCTCGCGATGGTTGGTTCGCGATAAAGCCTCATACTTTCATGCCGATCGGCGAGGGGCCCGTCGAGGTCACGCTCCGGCAAGGTGCCACGAATCTGCAATGGAGCGCGCCGGCAACCGAGGGCTGCAGCACGCTGGCCGCGCAAGACGGCGAGTTGCAGAAGGGCGAGGCTACGCTCGAGCTGGCCGTCAATGGCACGGACGCCTCCCTGGACTGGGTCGAGGTCCAGCCGGCGGTAGGGCATTGACCTAAGCCGCGACTTACTTCATCTTTTTGGTCGAGCGCGCGCAGCGCACTTCGTGGGGAGGCTACTTCGATGACCAAGAGCGAGCTAATCGACGCCATGGCGGCGAGAGCGAACCTCACCAAGGCGCGGGCCGAGCTCGTCGTCAATTGCATCTTCGATGCGATGACCGAAGCCCTCGA
>DATIQP010000808.1:0-10414 GCA_035470765.1 Polyangiaceae bacterium
GAGGAGACGGAGATCGACTACGTCGAGGGTGCTCACGGCTCGGTTTTCAAGTTCAACAACCCGAACGTCAAGGGCTCGTGCGGGTGCGGCTCGTCTTTCTCCGCCTGAAAGAGGTCACGCGCCGCGCCGCGGGCGTGTATATGAACGACTCCGCGTAGGGGGCGCGGCATCTTCGTCCGCGCGAGCCTCGTTGGGAGCGCGCCCGCAAGGGGCTCCTTCATGGTCAAAGTCAGAAGCTCGCGACTCCGATCGAGCCGCACAGAGCCGGTGGCTTCATCCTTCGTCCACTCGCTCGCTCGCGCGTACCACGAGGTCACGGCGGCGTTCGAGCGCGAGGTGGGGATGACGCAGGCGCGAATCGTGCTGCTCGCGCAGCTCCGCGCCGCGCCCGAGGTCTCACAGGCCGTGCTCCAGGAACGTCTGGCGATCGACGGCGCGGCGATCACCCGGCAGGTCAAGCAGATGGAGAGCGCGGGGCTCGTCACCCGCCGCTCCGACCCCTCGGATCACCGCTTCACCCTGGTCTCGCTCACCGCGCAGGGCCGGAAGGTGGCCGACTCCGTCGTGCGCCGCCGCGAGAGCTTCGAGGCGCGCATCACCGCCGGGCTGGCCACGAGGGACGTGGTGCGTGCGCTCGAGCGCGTCCGCCAGGCCGTGCGTCCCAAGGCTTAAAAGCGCGCGCCCGCCACCCCAGAAGGGCGCGGGCGCGCGGTCGACGTCCAGCGTAAGCCGAGTTCTGTTCCGCCGAGAGGTCACCTCGCGGCGGCGATGATCATTCCTCTAGGACGACCGTCGCCGGTCGCCTCGAGCAGCCTACCCGCAGGCTCGGGCGGGTCGCCCTTTCGCGCTTGCGGTCGCCCCCCCAAATGGGGGCGCAATCGCCAACGCGACGCCTGCCTACGCGGCCTTGCTCCCGGTGGGGTTTGCCGTGCCGCGCCCGTTGCCGTGCGCGCGGTGGGCTCTTACCCCGCCTTTTCACCCTTCCCTCTCACGCTCGAGCTCGAAGGCCCGCGCGGGAAAGGAGGTTTGTTTTCTGTGGCACTGTCCTGGGCGTTTTCGCCACCAGGCGTTACCTGGCACCGTACCCTGTGGAGCTCGGACTTTCCTCCCGTCGCTTGCGCGACCGGCGATCATCTGCCGGCCGTCGACCTGATCAAGATAACACCGACGCGGGCAAAGTCCTCGGTGTGACGCGCGGCAGCAGCGCCGCGAGGGCAACGAAGGGCACGACGAGCAGGCCATAGCGGCCGGCGCCGAAGAACACGGCGTGCGTGAGCATCGTCAGCCCGACCACGATCCCCGTCGCGATGCGGAGGGGCGAGCGAACCTCGGAGGGGTCACGCCAGAGGCACACCGCCGCGAGCAGCGCGTACGCCGGCCACGCCACGTGCATGAACGAGATCACGAGCCCCGCGCCCGCGAGCGCGATGCGGGCGGCGACCGAGACGAGCCTCGTGCGGTCGCGCAGCTGGCGGAGCGGGGCGCAGGCGAAGAGCGCGAGCGCCAGCAGCGCGCGCGAGGCGAACGTCTCGACCGCACCCCACCGCCACATCGCCGCCTCGTCGAACGCCGCTTCGTTCGAGTGGCGCAGGTACCACGGGCCGGCGGCGAAGATGTCGAACGTCGTGGCGAGCTTGGACGGCGTCTTGGCGAGCCACGCGCCCGGGTGGGCGGCGATCCGGTCGCGGGCCGCGCCCTCGAAGCAGGCGTCCTTCTTCGCCTCGTCCCAGACGGTCTTGCACCGCTCGGGCACGTCGAGCTGCGTCCACGAGCCGTTCGGCGTCTCCACGCCGATGAGCAGGTTCCAGCCGCCGTTGACGCTGACGAGCGCGCAGCGGCCCATCCGCTCGCAGTTGCGCAGCGTCCAGGGCGCCACCACGACCAGCGCGGCCGCGAGGACGCCGGCGCCGATCACGCTTCTGCGGAGCGCCGAGCCCTGCGCGAAGACGAACCCGAGCAGGGGCGCGAAGACGATCGTCTGCGGCCGCACCAGCGTGCAGACCCCGAGGACGGCGCCCATCGCCGCGAAGCGAGCCGCGCGCACCCTCGGCGAGGAGACCTCGCGCGGCGCGCAGGCCAGCGCGACGACGAGCAGCGCGGCCGTCACGCCCTCGGTCATCACCGCGGGCGTGTAGAGCAAGAGCGCGGGGTGGAGCGCGAGCGCGAGCCCCGCGAGCAGCGCGCGGACGTGGCTCGTCTCGCGCAGCGCCAGGCGATGGCCGGCGACGGCGCCCAGCACGCCGACGACCGCGTTCACGCCCATCGCGACGCCGGGCGACGCGTGGAAGAGGCGGTACGCGAGCGCGAGCATCGCCGGGTAGCCGACGGGGTAGTGCGCCGCGTAGGTGACCACCCCGTCGGGCCACGCGACGGTGTAGCCCAGCCCGCCGGCGAGCCGCTGCGCGAAGCGATCGTAGAACACGCCGTCCGCGATCGGCGCGAACCTGGCGTGGGCCCACGCCACGACGAGCGCGCGCGCCGCGATCGCCACGGCCGCGACGGCGAACGTGTGCGTCGCTTCGCGGCTCGGCCGCTTCACAGAAGCCCCAGGCGCCGCAGCTCGACGACCAGCTCGCTCGTCGGCAGCCCGACGACGTTCGTCGCCGAGCCCTCGATGCGCTCGACCATCGCCGAGGCTCCGCCCTGGATCGCGTAGGCGCCCGCCTTGTCGCGCCCTTCGCCGGTGCGGACGTAGGCCTCGATCTCCTGCTCGGTCAGCGTCCGGAAGACCACGCGCGTCAGGACGAGCCGCTCCACGAGCAGCGTGCCGCCTTGGGGCTCGCCGAGCGCGAAGCCGCTCATCACGTCGTGCGCGCGCCCCGACAGGGCGCGCAGCATGCCCGCGGCCTCCTCGTCCGAGCCTGGCTTGCCCAGCACCCTGCCCTCGAGCACCACGCTGGTGTCGGCGGCGAGAATGACGGCGCCGCGCGCACGGTCGGGGCCCGAGAGCAGCGTCGCCGCCGAGGCCAGCTTGGCCCGGGTCACGCGCAGGACGTAGGCGCCCGCGACCTCTCCCTCGAGGAGGCCCTCGTGCGCGTTCTGCTCGATGACCTCGTAGGGAATGCGCGCCAGCGCCAAAAGCTCCCGTCTGCGGGGCGAAGCGCTCGCCAGGAGCAGCGGCGAGTCGGGACCGATGGGGCGAGACGACATGAAACGCCTCATAGCAAAGACTCGCCCTTTCCACCTTCGTCCCGGTTCGCTAGGTTCATGCCTCCTATGCTTCGGCTCGCTTCGCCACGCGCCCGGCACCTCGTCGCGTGCGCCGCCCTCGGCGCGGGCGTGCTCGGCTGGGCCGGCGCGGCGCGGGCGGACTGCACCGTCACCGTGCTGAGCCCGTGCGTCGA
Source organism: Polyangiaceae bacterium (assembly GCA_035470765.1). GTDB lineage: Bacteria > Myxococcota_A > Polyangia > Polyangiales > Polyangiaceae > DASXHD01. The sequence goes on from DATIQP010000808.1 coordinate 3,345, forward strand.
CTCGGACACGCTCTGGCCGCACGCGGGACCGTCCGAGTTTCTCACGGTCGGCGGGACCGAGACCGTCGCGAGCAATCGCATCGCCTTCGGCCTCGTCAGCACCTACCTGTCGCGACCCGTCGTCATCCACAGCGCGAGCCCGGGACCCAACGGGAGCGACCGGCCCGCGGTCGACAACCAGATCGACGCCACGTTTCTCTTCGGCTACGGCCTCACCGATCGCCTCGAGCTCGATCTCGCGCTGCCGGTCACGGTCTTCCAGGACGGCGCGGGGACGAGCCCCATCAGCGGCGGGGCCGCGCTGCCCACCACGGCGACGCGCGATCTGCGGTTCGGCGTGACGTACGCGATCCTCGCCCGCCCGCGGAAGAACCCCGAGCGCCACGACGCCAGCGGCCTCGGCCTCGCGGCGCGCTTCGAGACGAGCGCGCCCTCGGGGGACGACGGCGCCTTCGCAGCCGACCGCGGCGCCGTGTTCGTGCCTTCGGTGGCGCTCGACTACCGGAGCCATCGCTTCTTCGTCGGCGGCGAGCTCGGGCTGCGCGTGCGGCCGACGACGGACTTCCTCGGCGCGCGCATCGGCACCCAGGGCGTCGTCGCCGCGGGCGTCGGGTTCGACGTGCTCTTGCACGAGCTCTTGAGCGTGACCGCCGAGGCCCGCGCGCTGCCCGTCTTCGTCGAGCAGGCCTCGGTCCAGCAGACGCTGAGCGGCCTGGTCAGCTCCGCGAACGGGACGTACATCACTCCGGCGGAGTGGATGGTCACCGCCCGCAGCGCCCCGTTGCCCGGCGGCGACGTCTCGTTGCAGCTGGGGGTGGGAGGTTGGCTGCCGACCTCGGGCAGCGCGCCCATCACCGTGCCTCGCGTGCGCGTTGCGCTGGGGCTCACCTTCGCGCCGCGCGGGCGCGACACGGACGGCGACGGCGTGCTCGACGCGATCGATCGATGCCCCACCGAGCCCGGATCGAAGACGTCCAGCGAAGGACCTGGTTGTCCTGAGGTCTCGCCCAAGGCGAGCCGACCGCCCGAAGAGCCCAAGCCTTGACCACCCACACCTCGACCTCCACGCACACGCTCTTCTTCCGCCTCGCTCCGGGCGACACGCTCCCCAACGCCCTCGCCGAGCGCCTCAAGGCCGACGGCATCGCGACCGGCCTGCTGCGCGGGCACGGCATCCTGGAGCACGTCGAGCTGCGGACCTTCTCCCCGCAGACGCGCACGCTCGGCCCCGGTCGCCTGCTCGGCGGCGCCATCCACGCGCTCGTGCTCGAGGGCGTGGTGGGGCTCGAGAGCGGCTCGCCCGCCGTCGCGCTCCGCGCCGTGCTCTCGCGCGAGACGGACGTCGGCACCGAGACGCTCAGCGGCGTCGTGACCTCGGCGCGCGTCGTCGCGCTCGAGCTCGTCGTCACCTCCGCGCAAGATCTGGCGCTGCCGCTCGCTCACGACGCGCGCTCCGGCCTGTCCATGCTCTCCACGGGCGCCGAGACGACGCCCAGCGCACCCGCGGCCGAGCCACGCCGCCCCGAGCCGTCGCCGTCGCCCGCTCCCGCCGCGGTATGGAGCGATGCGCTCGCCGCGAGCCACGCGCAGCCGGCGCCCAAGCCCGTCGCGCAACAAGGCCCCGCGCTCCCGGCGCGCCCCCCCGCACGCCCCACCGTGGAGCAGGAGGAGGTCGTCCTCCCCGAGCCGGGCGATGAGGTCGAGCACTTCGCCTTCGGCAAGTGCGACGTGGTCCGGAGCGACGGCGACCGCCTCCACCTCCGGGTGCACAAGGACGGGCGCATCCGCGAGATCGCGCTCGAGATGTTGAAGGTCACCCCGCAGGACGACGGCACGACCAAGCCGCGCCGCTTCCGGCTCGAACGCAGGCTGTAGGCGATCACCCTCGAGGATGAACGCGATCACCCTCGAGGATGCAAGGTCACGATCCGGCTTCGACCAGCCCGCGCAAGCGCTCGAGCGCCTGCTGCATCCACCGCCCGAACAGCGCGCGTAGCACCATCGCCATCGGCCACACGAGCGGCGTCGTGAGCTGGAGGCGATACGTCCACGTCACGCGCGTGCCGGGGCCGTGCGGCGAAGGCTCGAAGCGCCAGTCTCCTTCGCCGCCGCCCACGATCAGGCGAAATGGCATCGCCGGCGGATGCACCAAGCGGTAGCGATGGCGCGCGGGGCGTTCGAACGCGAGCACCGCTTCCTCGATCGTGCTGCCGTCGCTCAGGTGGATCTCGCGATGCGAGCCCGTGCCCGGCGCGGCGCCGCCCAGCATGACGGCCGAGCGAATCCCGGGAATCGGTCCGTATGCGTGGATGAAGCGCGTGAAATTGCGGTAGTCAGCGCCGGCGTCGAACACCACCTCGGGTGTGGCGGAGATCTCGACCTGCGCACGCGCCTCGGTCTGCATGGGGCCAATGATAGACCATGACGATCCGATCTCGTTGGAGGCATCGAGCGCCGAGCTGCGACGGCCATGCGCCGCTACCGTCGGGCGAAGGTGCACGTCGCGTGCGCGTCGAGCTCCGGCGCGCTGCCGCTCTGCGCGCTCGTCACGTGAAAAGCGACCCCGTCGCACGTCGGCGCGGGCGACACGGGCATCTCCACGAAGAACCCTGCGCCGGCGCGATCCACGCAGGGCCCCGCGTGGGGTTCGCTCCACGCGAAGCGCGCGGACTGGCCCGGCGCAAGGTCGATCGCCCCGGGGCGCGCGTCGACGGACCAAGACTGCGGCTCGGAGAGCAAGGTCGCCGACTCGCTTCGAAGCGCGACGCCGTCGACGGTCACGCGACGCGGTGAATCGTTGCGGTTGCGGATCTCGAGGGACGTTCGATCGCACCGAATCTCGAAGCGTGCGAGGACACGCTCGTCGTGCCAGCACTGATAATCGGCCAGAAGAGCGCGAGCAGGCGCCCAGAGGAGGGCGAAGCCGACGATGGCGCTGCCGAAGACGTTCAGCGTCAAGAACGAATAGGTGCCATCGCGAGCGCCGCGCGCGTGCATTCGCCGCCAGCGCGGCGCGAGCCAGACGGCGATGGCGAAGCAGACGAGCGCGAAGACGATTTGAACGGCCACTGCGTCGCGGATCCTACGTCGAAGCGAGGCCCCGTCTTCCCGCCGGCTCGATCTTACGCCTCGAGCCCCGCGGTGAACGACGCTCCACTACGGATGCACACAGAAGGCCCCGCGGATGTCGCTCGGCGACGCGCGTGCGTCGGCTGGAAGCTCAGTACACGTCGCCGGTGACGAGATCTCGTCCCGCGAGGTCGAGGAAGACGTGGCACGAGCGTCAGTGTCGATAGGTCTCGACGACGTCTCTCGGCGGTCGCTCGATGGCGCTGAGCTGCGACGTGACGAGCGCCTGCTCTTCGCCGTCGGCCTCGAAGCAGACTTGTTCGCCGGGCTTCGGGTCGGTCCCCGTCGTGGCGTATTCGATGCCGCCCTGTGCGTTGAGGCGTAGCGCACCACTGATGTGCTTGCCGAGCGCGGGGTGTTCCGCGACGAACTGAAGCGTTCGGCGGTCGCGAACGGCCACGCATACGCAATCCCTGCAGTGATACTCACTGTTGAGCGTCACGAGGACGCGATGGTGCCGGCGTTCGGGGCCTCGATAGCTGGTGTGCTCGGCCGTGGTGGACATGATGGGCCTCGTGCAGGATCACGAAGCATGACCTGGGCCATCTACGGGAAGCATTCACGCGTCCACGTCTTGTGACCGTCGGGTGCGAGCGAATACGACGCTGAACCCGCCGTTGTCCCTCGAGGATGAACGCGATCACCCTCGAGGATGAAGCACCTTGCCCAGCACAGCGAGCTCGGGCAGATCGATCTCGAGGCGCACGCGCGCCGGGTGGCCCGCGTAGCCGGCGAGCACGTGCACTCGCGCGTCCTTGGCGCCCGCGCCGTGCAGCTTCTTCTCGAGCGCCGCGCCCGCGCGCGCGTCGCCCGCGGCGAGCCTCCGCCCGCGCTTGCTGGCGGGCTGCGCGCCGCGGATCTTCTTCGCCGCGCTCTCGATCGCGCGCACGCTGGCCGTGCGCGGGTGCAGCGTCTTGCCGTCCGGCAGCCGGACGCCGCGGGCGATCGCCGCGTGCGTCGTGTCGTGGCCCGGCGTCGCGCTCAGCAGGTCGGCGAGCGCGGCGGCCTTCTCGACCCCGAGAGCGCTCGCGTCCGAGACGGTGAAGTGCTGGACGACGTCGATGAACCGGTCCGCCTGGCTCACGGACAGATCGAGCTCGGCCTCGCAGAGCGCCGCGAAGCTCTGGTGGCCGAGCGCGCGCCACGCCGCGGGGTTCTTCAGGCGCACGAGCGCCAGGCCGATCTCGTAGAACGACTTGGCGATCTCGTGCTTGCGCGCCCTGACCAGGGCGACGTCCGCGCGCGCCGCCGCCGCGGTGGTGTCGATGCGCTGCTTCGCCTTGCGCCAGAGCCCGCTCGCTTGGGTCATGGCGCCCGAGGATACACCACGCGCTCCTCGTGATGACGTGATCCGCCGAGCTCTCCTTCCTCGCTCGCGCGCGATGGCGGCGCGAGGGCCGCGGGCGTCCCGCAAGCGCCTGCGGCAGCGGCGGCATCGTTTGCGTCGCGCTGCAACGGCTAGGCTGCCGACCCCGTCTCCGTCTCCGTCTCCGTCTCCGTCTCCGTCCGACTCCCCACTCGCCTGCGGCTCGATCGGCGGGCGAATCCTCTCGCGTGAGGCGTGCGGCTCGGCGTGTTGTGCCGAGGGTATGCGTATTGCTCCCGATTCTTTGGACGCATTGTGCGACTCGCCAACTTCATCCACAGCCATCACGAGCTCATTCTGACCGAGTGGGAGAGCTTCGCCCGTACGCTGCTGCCTGGCGCCAAAGGGATGAGCAGCACCGCGCTGCGCGATCACGCCGACGAGATTCTGACGGCGCTCGTCCAAGACATGGAGTCGTCGCAGAGCGGCCTAGAAGAGGTGGCGAAGTCGAAGGGAGGCAAAGCGTCCGGACGCCTCGGAGCGCTCGGACAGCTTCACGCGGCCATTCGCATGGAGAGCGGGTTCACGCTCCCCCAAATGCTCTCCGAATACCGCGCGCTCCGCGCCAGCGTCCTTCGGCTGTGGGGGCGAACGCACGCTGACCCAGAAGGCGTCCTCCGGTTCAACGAAGCCATCGACGAAGCCATCTCGGAAGCCGTGACCAGCTTCACGAACACGACCAACCAGTACCGGGATGAGGTCATCGCCATCGTGAGCCACGACCTCCGCAATCCTCTCGGCGCAGTCCTCGCGGGCTCGTCGTTGCTGCTCTCGGCCGGACGGGTCGACGACAAGAGCGCGAGGATCGCCGCAAGGATTCACGAAAGCGCGAAACGAATGACGCGCATGGTGGACGACCTACTCAATCTGACGCGCGCCCGCCTCGGATGCGAAATGCCCATCGTCCGGAGCCCGACCGACGTCGGCTTGACTTGCCAGACGGTGATCGCCGAGCTCCAGGGGAGTCATCCCAGCGCGGTGATTCGATACGGGGCGAAGGGAGATCTTCGCGGAGAGTGGGACGCCGACCGACTCGCCCAGGTGGTGTCGAACCTCGTCGCCAACGCCTTGCAGCACGGAGACCCCGATCAGCCCATCAGCGTCGACGCCAGAGACGATGGGGAGGAGGTCGTGCTGACGGTTCACAACGAAGGGCCGCCCATTCCGGCGAGCGCCTTGACCCACATCTTCGAGCCATTCACCCGCTACCGGAATCATTCCGAGAGGGCGGCCGGTGGCCTCGGGCTCGGGTTGTACATCACGAAGCAACTGGTGATGGCTCATGGAGGAGAGATCCAAGCCAGCTCCACGCGCGCCGATGGCACCACGTTCACCGTGCGGCTCCCGCGCCTGCGCGTCGAAGAGCGATCCCGCGTGCCACCCGACGCAAACGGGCGCCTGATCTCGTCGCCCTCGTGAACGACCCCGCGAGCGCTTCGCCGAGAGCCTCGGCGAGCCGACCGAGGCTCCCGCCCGCGCGCTGCCCCGCCCCGCGCCCTACTTCCGAAGCCCGGTCATCCGACGCCTGACCGGCACCGACCTCGCCGTAGCCTGTCCCCACCTGGCTCGAAGCGTCCGGCTACGACGTCCCCGACGCTCACGCTACCGATGAGCGCAGCGCGCTATCGCGCTACCGACGCGTACGTGCGGCCGACGCGAATGTCGTCGTGGTAGAGGACGACCGTCCCGAGGTCGTAGCCCGCTTTGCGATACTGGTTCACGTACACGGTGTCCGAGTTCCCATTGATGGACGGAACGAACGTCGCGTAGTGCTCGCGCGTCGTGCCGTCGTTGAAGGTCTGCTGCGCTCCGTTGTGCCAGAGCTCGACGAAGCCGAGGGTCGGGTCGGTGGACCACAAGACGTGAATGACGAAGTCCTCCCAAGCCGTCCCCTTGTGGATGTCTTCGGTCGCGAGCCAAATCTGCTGGTCGATGCCGCTCGGGACGTTGTTGCGCATCTCGATGCGGTCGCCCGTGACGTTGAGCTGGATCGTGGGGGAGCCGCCCCAGGGCGGACCGTAGTCCTGGTGGGTCATGAGCCACGCGCTGACGGTGGGGAAGTCGGCCGGGAAGTACATCGAGAGTCCGATGTACACTTCGTCGCCGGGGTGAAAGAGCCCCGGTGGGCCGACGAGCTGCGCGCGCGGGTTGGCGGTGGGCACGAGCAGGCACTTCGCGTTCGTGTCGTCATCGGCCACGGTGAGCTTCGCCGCGTACTTCCCGCGAAGCACGGGGCTCGTCACCACCGTCACGCCCGAAGGACAGGCCTGCACTTGCGACCACTCGCTGAGGTCCCCCGTCTCGAAGTCGCTCGACCAAATGAGATCGGACGCAGCATCGGCCCCACTACCCGAAGGCCCCGAGCAGCCGGCGATGCCGACGACCGCGACAATCCACGCTCGAGGTTTGCGCCTTTTCACTGCGACACCGCTGCGGCGTACCACTCGATCTCCAAGAACCCCGGCGCGCCGTCTCCGCCCGTGCCGGCCGCGGACCACGTCGTGCCGCCACCGCCCGAGCCGTAGCCGGTCCCCGGATCGCCGGCGCCGCTTCCCCCACCACCGGTCCCGAACAA
>DATIQP010000809.1:0-10945 GCA_035470765.1 Polyangiaceae bacterium
GGATAGGAACCCGGGCAACAAGCAGGCGGAGAACCGCTTCAAGGCGGTGAACCACGCCTACGAGGTCCTCTCCGACGACAAGCGCCGCAAGCTCTACGACGAGTTCGGCGAGGATGGGTTGCGCGAGGGCTTCGACGCCGACCGCGCGCGCGCCTACAAGCAGTGGGCCTCGCAAGGTGGTCACGGCGGTCCGGGCGGCACGGTCAACCTCGAGGACCTCTTCAGCCACGGGGACACGGGCGGCTTCGGCGACGTCTTCGGCGATCTCTTCGGCCGCAGCAGGCGCCGCGGGCCGATGCCGGGGGCCGATCTCGCCGCCGAGGTGACGGTCGACTTCGCGGCCGCCGTCCGCGGGACGACGCTCGAGCTGCGATTGCAGGGCGTCGGCGCGCCGCTCACGGTGCGCGTCCCCCCGGGCGCCGACGAGGGGAGCCGGCTGCGCATCTCTGGCCAGGGCGCTCCGTCGCCGACCGGCGGCCCGCGCGGGGACCTGCTTCTCACCATTCACGTCAAGCCGCACCCGCACTTCCGCCGCGAGGGCGACGACCTGCACCTCGACCTGCCGCTCGCGCTGCACGAGGCGTACTTCGGCGCGAAGATTCGCGTCCCCACGCTGGACGGCTCGGTGACGCTCAAGGTGCCCGAGCGGACGCAGGGCGGCACCGTCATGCGCGTGCGCGGCAAGGGCGTCCACCGCAAGGGTCACGAGCCGGGCGACCTGTACGTGCACTTCCAGCTCCGCATCCCGACGGGCAACGGCACCGATCTCTCATCGCTGTTCCACAAGCTCGCCGAACAGCAGAAGGAAGACCTGCGCGGCGACATCGAGCTGTGATGAGCGCCCGGCGATGGTCTCTCGGTCTGCTGTGCCTGCTCGCGTGCGGCGGGTCGCCGTCCGCCGCCGGTCCGACCACGCCGGCCTCCGGTTCGTCGCACACCACGTCCGCGGCTCCCACCGGCACCGGGCTCGCGGCGCCGGTCCAGATCGCCTGTGGCGACTTCCACACGTGCGTGTTGATGAGCGACAAGACCGTGCGCTGCTGGGGCCGCGACCAGGGCGGCGAGCTCGCGGACGGCACGACCGCGGACAAGAGCCGCCCGACGCGCGTCCCAGGGCTGACGGGCGTCGAGCAGGTCGCGCTCGGGGCCAACTTCGTCTGCGCCCGCATGAGCGACGCGACGGTGAAGTGCTGGGGCACGGGGCGCGTCCTGGGCGACGGCAAGCTCCAGGAGCGGTTGCCTCCCACCACCGTACCGGGCATCGCCGGAGCCACCGACGTCGCGGCGGGCGGCTACGTCGTGTGCGCTCGCCTGACGACGGGCGCCGCCAAGTGCTGGGGCCTCGACGCGCCGATCGACTCTCCGCCCGCGGTGAGCACCCTCTCGGCCGCGGGCGCGCACGCGTGCGCGCGCCTGCCCGACGGCACCGCGCGCTGCTGGGGAGAGGGCGTCTGGAGCGCGGACTTCTCCAAGCCCGACCTCGGCGGAGTGCGCGCCGTCTCGACCGGCGACAGCTTCGCCTGCGCGCTCCTCGGCGACGGCACCGCGCGCTGCTGGGGCCGCAACGACGAGGGCGAGCTCGGCACCGCCGCGGACTCGGACGACCACGCCAGGCCGATCGCGCCGGGCGCGAGCAAGGTCGTCGCGCTCACCTCCGCCGAGTCGCACACGTGCGCGCTCCTGAGCGACGGGACGGTCACGTGCTGGGGCGGCAACACCGAGGCGGAGCTCGGGCGCGGCACGCGCACGACCAGCGAGAAGCCGGGATCGATCCCGGGGCTCTCCGCCGTGAAGCAGATCGCGCTCGGAGCCGACCACGGCTGCGCCATCGTCGCGGCGACCGGCGCCCAGGGCGACGAGGTCATGTGTTGGGGCAACAACCGAAACGGGCAGCTCGGCGATGGGAGCACCGAGCGCCGCATGACACCGGTCCGCGTCGCCTTCTGAGCTGGGCCTGAGCTGGGCCGGCGCGCGCGTCGATTGCACTGCGCTCCGCCGGGTTTGCGGCTAGCGACGGCTGAGCGCGCGTTCTTGCAGGTCTCCGCGTGGCGCGCGGTTTGCCCCTTTGCCAATTGTCATGAAAACCAACCAGACACGCGCCCCGGAGCCCAACAAGCCCGAGGTGAGTTCACCGGAGTCTCGCGAGGAGCGCGTGCTCAGAGCACACGCACACGACGTCGACGCTGTGGTCGACGTCGCCGCGCTGACTGGCGCGGTCGCAGGCGCAACCATGGGCGCGATCGCCGGCCCGCCCGGCATCGTCGCGGGCGGCGCGATGGGCGCCGTCGTCGGCGCGCTCGCCGGCGCCACGCTCGAGCGCGAGGACGTCAAACGGACCAGGCACGACGTCGACCTCGACAAGGAGATCGGCGTCATCGACGGCCAGATGGGCGCGGCGTCGCCCGACGCGCCGCCCGCGCGCATCGGCGCGTACTCGGCCGCCTCCGCTGGAGTGGGCCCGCCCACGGGGCCGGTGCCGGCCGAGGGAACCGTTCAGTCGCTCGACGACGGCGAGGACTAGGAGCTCGTCGCCGCGAACAGCAACGACGAGGAAATACGCGGACTAGCTAGCGCCGCTTGCGGCCCTTCTGGACGCGGCGCTGCGGTCGCTGGGCGGATTTCCCGCGCGGCGGGTGCTTGGGCTGCTCGCGGCCACGGCGCCGCTCGTTCCGCGACTCGGCGCCGCCCGTGCGCTTGCCGTAGACCGTGCGGCGCAGCAACGACACGTCCACCACCTCGATGGCCATCTTGTCCCCGAGCTGGATGGCGTCGCCCGAGCGTTCGCCCACGGCGCGCAGGCCGGTGTCGTCGAGCTCGTAGCGATCGCCGCCGAGATCCTCGTAGCGGACGAGCACGTCGACGAAGGGGGCGTCGAGGTTGACGTAGACGCCGCCGCCGACCAGGCCGCTCACGGTGCCTTCGTAGCGAGAGCCGACCTTGTCGCGCATCATGAACGCGCGGTACAGGTTCGAGACCTCGCGCTCGACCTCCATCGCCTTGCGCTCGTTCTTCGACGAGAGCAGCGCGGCCTCGGCGAGCTTCTCCTGCTCCTCGTCCGACATCGTGTGGCGGCGCCCGCGGCGCTCCGCCTCAAGAACGGCGTGCACCCCGCGGTGCACGAGCACGTCCGGGTAACGGCGGATCGGCGAGGTGAAGTGGACGTAGGCCTTCGACGCGAGGCCGAAGTGCCCGATGTTCGTCACCTCGTACGTCGCCTGCTTGAGCGACCGGAGGAGCAGGCCGTGCAGCACGGCCGCCTTCGGGTGGCCGACCATGCTCTTGAGCAGCTTCGACAGCTCGCGCGGATCGCGCACCGCCTCGAGGTCCGTCTTGAAGCCGAGCTGGTCGCAGAGCGTGAGGAAGCGCTCCAGCTTCGCCTCGTCCGGCGGGGCGTGGACGCGGAAGACCGTCGGGCACTTTCGCGCGACGAGCCAGCGCGCGACGACCTCGTTGGCGAGGAGCATCAGCTCCTCGATGAGCTGGTAGGCGCGCGCGACACCGGGGTCCATCGCGCGCTTCTCGACGTCGGTCGGGTGGCCGCTCTCCTCGTCGAGGATGATCTTCGCCTCGGGCAGCTCGAGGTCGAGCGCGCCGCGCTTGAGGCGCTTGGCCCGCAGGATGCGCGACAGGTCGTAGGCGACGCGCAGGCCGTCGACCATCTTGTGGGCCTCGATCTGCTCTTGCCCCTTGTCCGTCAAGCCGAGGGCGCGCGCGACGCCGCCGTAGGTGAGCTTCGCGCGGCTGTTCATGAACGCGCGGTGGAGCTTCTCCCCCACGACCTCGCCGCTCGCGTCGAGCTCGACCTCCGCGCACAGGCAGAGGCGGATCTGGTGGGGCAGCAGCGAGCACAGGTTGCTCGAGAGCGCGCGCGGGAGCATCGGTACGGCGCGGTTGGGCAGGTACACGCTGCAGCCGCGCAGGCGCGACTCCTCGTCGAGCTTGGTCCCCGGCTTCACGTAGCTGCTCACGTCGGCGATGGCGATGTAGGCGCGGTAGCCGCCCGAAGCAGTGCGCTCGACCCAGACCGCGTCGTCGTGATCGCGCGCGTCCTCCGGATCGATGGTGGGCAAGGGCAGGTGAGTGAGGTCGAGGCGACCCTCGAGCATGTGCGCCGGCACGGTCTCGCCGTAGGCGTCGGCCTCGCGCGTCGCCTGCTCGTCGTGGACCTCCTCGACCTGCTCGCTGATGAGGATCTTCGCGACCTCGACCGAGAGCTCCCCCGGGGCGCCGAGGATCGCCTCGAGCTTGCCCTCCGGGTTCTCGCCGCTCCTCGTCGGATACTCCGTGATCGAGACCACGGCCGCGTCGCCGTCGCGGCCGCTGTTGCCTTCGCCGGAGACCATGTCGACCGCGCTGGGCAGCACGATCGGCCCGCGGATGCGCGTGTCGTCGGGCTCGAGCCAGGCGCTCTTGCCGCGACGGCGCAGCGTGCCGGCCACGCGCTTGCTGCCGCGTTCGAGCACCTCGGTCACCTCGCCCTCCGGCCCGCGCGTCCCGCGCGCGATGATCGACACGCGGACCTTGTCGCCGTGCATCCCCGCGCCGATCGCCTCGGGCGCGATGAAGACGTCGCCGCCCTCGCGCGCCACGAAGCCGGCTCCGCGGGGCGTCATCGAGAGATAGCCCTCGGCCATCGCCTGGCTCGCCTTGCGCGGCGGCGGCTCGCCGGCTCGAGGGGCGCGGTGCGGCGCGTCGTCGCCGGCGCGCGCCTTCTTGCTGTCCTTGGAAAGCGCGTAGCGATGACCGGGACGGACCAAGAGCTGGCCCGAGAAGACCATGTCGTCGAGCAAGCGGACGAGCCCGGCGTATTGCCCTTCGCGGACGTCGAGCTCGCTCGCGATCTCGCGCGCATGGCGCGCGCGGTCCTGGGCGGCGAGCAAGCGAAGAACGCGGCTCTTCTGGGGAAGGGAAGATGAGGACATGGGGTCAGATTGCATAACGAAGTTTCGAAGCCAAGCAAAGCGCTGGCGAGTCTCGGCGTGCTATCTGCACGCCGGCGGAACCGCCGGTTGCGAAAAGGTGCCTTTTGAAGGAAAACGTCACCCTGCTGGCACCGCACCGACGCATGAACGACAGCTTGCTGACCGACGGCACGACCCCGCGCCCCTCCGCCCAGGAGGAGCGAAGCGCGCGGCTCGTCTATGCGGGCATCGTCGCGCTGACAGCGATCGGGCTCTTCGCCAGCGCCGCGCTGCTCGTCGACTACATCAGACCTCTGCCGCTGTTCTGCTCCGAGACGGGCGGGTGCGGCCAGCTCCGCCAGTCGGTCTACGCCCACATCGGCCCGCTCAAGACGCCGACGGTCGGCGTCATCGGCTACCTCACGCTCGCGTCGCTGACGTTGGCGCGCGGACCCGTGGCTCGCTTCTTCCACCTGGTCGCCGCGAGCTTCGGCGCGTGCGCGGGCGTGTACTACCTCTCCCTGCAGATCAAGCTCGCGACGTTCTGCGTCTACTGCATGAGCGTCGACCTGAGCTCGATCGCCATGCTCGGGCTCGTGCTCATGCGCGTGCGCCTCGAGTCGGATGGATTCGGCAGGAAGGGCTCGGCCGCCGTCGGTGCGCTGTTCGCAGCGGCCCTCGGCGCACCCTTCGTACCGCACGCGCTCGTCAAGACGCCCGTTCCCGACGTCATCGCGCGGGAGATGAAGAAGACCCCGCCGGGCCAGGTCACGGTGGTCGACTTCATCGATTTCGAGTGCCCGTACTGCCGGCAGACCGCGGCGGACTTCGAGCCCACGCTCGAGAAGTATCGCGGCAAGGTGCGGCTCGTCCGAAAGCAGGTGCCGCTCGTGAACAAGCACCCGCACGCCCTCACGGCGGCGCACGCGGCGTGCTGCGCCGAGGCGATGGGTCAGGGCGACGCGATGGCCGCCCAGCTCATCTCCATGCCGCCCGACGACCTGACCGAGGACGGGTGCGCCGCCGCCGCCAAGAGCCTCGGCCTCGACGAGGGCGCGTTCCGCGAGTGCATGAGCTCGCCGAGCACGCAGGCGCAGATCGACGCGGACGGCGTGGAGTTCAAGGCCGCGAACGGGCACGCGCTGCCCACGATCTGGATCGGCAGCCAGAAGATCGAAGGGGCCGAGGGGCCCGAGGCGCTACGGAAGGCGATGGAGAAGGCCATCGAAGAGGTCGGCGGATGAGAGCTCTCGCGCTCGTGTCGTTCGTGGCGGTGACGTCCCTCTTCGGCTGTCCCGATCCCAAGGACCGGCCCGACGTCGCGTGCGCGGACGAGTGCAAAGTGCAACTGGCGAACACCTGCAAGCCGCACGACTGCGAGCGCGGGTGCGCGTTCGTCCTCGACCGGCTCGTCGAGCACGAGCAGGCCACCGTCCTCGACTGCATGAAGCCCAAGCAGGCGTGCGACGACACAGCGTGGGCGGAGTGCGCGGCGCGCGTGGGACCGCACGTGGACGGCGGGCCCGGCGTGCGGCCCGCCTCGACGGCGCAAGAGCCGTGAGCGCTCGGCTCCGCGACGACCGCGACCGGCTCATCGCGCTGCCCGCGCCGCCCAGGCGCATCGTCTCGCTCGTCCCAAGCGACACGCTCAACGTCTGCGCGCTCGGCGCCGCGGGCGCGCTCGTCGGCCGCACGGACTACTGCGAGTTGCCCGAGGACGTGGTCGCGAAGCTGCCGAGCGTCGGCGGGACGAAGAACCCGAGCCTCGAGGCCATCCTCGATCTGTCCCCCGACCTCGTCCTCGCCAACCAGGAGGAGAACACGCGCGGCGATCTCGAGACGCTCGTGCAGCGCGGCGTCCGCGTCTACATCTCGTTTCCCAAGCGCGTCGCGGACGGCTTGGCCCACCTCGCTCGCCTGGCGCGCGTCCTCGGCGTCGGGGCCGATCGCGACGTGAAGCACCTGCTCGTCCGCGGATACGAGGCGGTCCGGGAAGCGGAGGAGGCGCGCGCGAAGACGACGCCGCTCCGCGTCTTCTGTCCGATCTGGATGGACCCGCTGATGACCATCCACGGCAGCACGTTCATCAGCGACATGCTCGACCTCGCCGGCGCGCAGAACGTCTTCGCCGATCGGGAGCGCCGCTACCCGCTCGCGGCCGACCTGGGACAGGCCGCGCCGCTCTCACCCGAGAAGGTCGGCGAGCGCGACGTGCGCTACCCGCGCGTCACGCTCGAGGAGGTGATCGCGCGGCAGCCCGAGCTCGTGCTCCTGCCCGACGAGCCGCACCCGTTCAGCGAGGAGGACGCGCGCGTCTTCGCGGCGCTGGCGATCCCCGCGGCGAAGCGCGGCGCGATCGTGCGGACGAGCGGCAAGGACCTGTGCTGGTACGGCGCGCAGAGCATCGAGGGCCTCCCCCGGGTGCGCGCGTTGGTCGCGGCTCAACTCCTCGGGTCGCTCGCGAGCAGCGCGAACACCGCGTGATCGAGCCACCGCCCGTTGCAGCGTTCGGCCTGCCGGGCGATCCCCTCGAAGCGGAACCCCAGCCGCTGGATCACGTGCAAGGACGGGTGATTGTCCGTCGCCGCGGCGACGCGGACCCGGTGCGCGTGCAGGATCGAGAACGCCCACTGGACGATCGCGCGCGACGACTCCGTCATGTAGCCGTGGCCCGTCGCGTCCGTGCGCAGCCAGTAGCCGAGCTCCACGCCCTGGTGCAGGTGCGCGAACGCTTCCAGGCCCACGACCCCGTAGAGCCGCCGGCTCTTCTTGTCGCGGATGGCGAAGCGGCACGCTCGCGCGTTGTCCCAGTCCTGCGAGCTCGCCTCCGCGTAGCGGTAGCTCGCGTCCTGGTCGGTGTTGAACGGAACCCAGGGCAGCCACGGCAGGAGCTCGGCGCGCGACGTCTCCACGGACTCCCAAAGCTCGGCCGCGTCCGACGTGTCGATCGGGGCGAGGATCAGGCGTGGTGTTTCGATCGGACGGCGGTGCACCTCGATGCGAGGCGGGACGGCCAACATGACGAAGAGATACGCTATCCCCTTTTCGCCGTCTCGCGCACCGACGGATACGCCGATACGATTTCCCGGGAGGGCCGCTCGACCCCTTCGAGGGGGCTGGTGACCAGATCCCGCCCGTCGGTGGCGAAATACAGGGCTTCGCCGACGCGCGGCTCGCCCGGGTTCGGGACGATGGCGCCGTTGAGGAAGAACTTCAGCCCGCCGTGGACGCGGCGTCGCAGGGCCAAATGCCCATGCAAGAAGTCCCCCGTCCGCCGATCGCGGACGGCCACGCAGAAGCCGTCACGGAAGTGGTACTCGGTGTTCTTGGTCACGTAGACGCGGTGACGGCGCCGATCGGGACCCTCGTACGCAGAGGCGGTGTTCTCGCTGGCCATGATGGGCCAACGTGCCAAAGCCGCGGGGCGTGGGCCAAGTTTGCTACTCTGGCCGGGTGAGGCGCTTCGAGGTCCTGGGGATCCTTGCGGCGGGGGTGCTGGCTGCTTGCACCTTCGACGGCCTGGACGCGTACGACCACGCGGACGACGCCGCCGCGGACAGCACCCTCGACGTGGCGACCCCGGACGTGGCCCAGCCCGAAGCGGGGCCCGCGGACGCCGCCACGGACGGGTCCGTGCAGGATGCATGCGTCGGATGCCTCCCGATCGAGTGCGCCGACGCCGGGGCGTGCACCGCGCCGTCCGAGATCTGCTGCGCGAAGGTGCAGGGCGGCTTCATCGACGCCGGCTTCGGAACGCTGGGGGGCTACGCCTGCGTCGCGTCCACCTCGTGCAAGACGTTCAACGACGTGCCCATCCACTGCTCGGGCCCCGAGAGCTGTGGCAGCGGCGAGGTTTGCTGCGGCATCAACTCCAGCATCCAGGGCGGCAACTTCTGCTACCTCGCCCGCTCGACGGTGTGCCGAACGGCCTGCAACGCCGGCGAGTTCGTCGTGGGATGCGACGCGAGCGCGGCTTGCCCTAGCGGGACGACGTGCACCACGAGCACGTGTACGCTTCCCGGCTTCCCCATCTGCAAGTGACGATCACGGCAGCACGAGCAGCGCCGGATCGATGGGCGCGTCGCGCCGCAGCTCGCCGAACGTGATCTCGCTCTGGTTGCGCTCGTCGAACACCATCACCGCCTTGCGCGGCCGAACGAGATCGGGCTCGAGCGAGAAGAACATCCGCCGCAGCTTCATCTGCGCATCGGGCCTGGGCGTCGCCTCGAACGCGGGGCCCGCGCCGTCGGGGTTCGGCGCCTCGCGCACGTCGAAGCGCGAACGGAGCGCGCCGGCGTCGCCGCCCAGCACGGCACGCAGACACTCGAGATCGGGGGGCAGCCGCGCGCCGACGGCGAGCCGCCCCGAGCCGTGCTGGCCACGGTACGCCACGGCCTCCGGCGCGACCCAGTAGGTCACCGAGTCCGGAGGGCCCAGCTCCCACCTGAGGCGGTTCGGCGCCAGAAAGTACATCATGCCCGCCGCACGCACCTTGGTGCGGAGCAGTCCGACGGTGCTGACCTGGGTGAAGGGGCCGACGAGCGTCTTGAGCGACGCGCGCGCCCTGGTGATGGCCGCGAGCTTGTCGTCGACGGCGTCGGCCCGAGCGCCGCGACCGATGAGCAGCAGCCCCGCGGTCGCGCCGAGAAACTCGCGCCTTCGGATCTTCGAGCGGCTCATTTCGCGTCGCCTCCGATCGTGGGGCCGCCAGCGTGCTTGCGGCCCTCCTCGTAGCGGCCGTCGGCGAGGATGGGATCGGCGGGCAGCGTCTCGGGCGGCGGATCGCGCGTCGGATCGTGGCCGGGCGCGAACGTCGCCTTCAGATCGAAGCGCACGAACTGGCCCGACAGGTGCGGCCCCTTGCTCACCCAGAGGACGCGATCGGTCGTATCGGCGATGACGCCGTGCGTGGCGATGAGCGCGTCGATGCTCCTGCGATCGCCGAGCGGGCACGCCGGTGAGTCGCCGGCGCACCGGTGATCGCGCAGCATCGCGAGCGCGGAGGGCACGTCGGCCGAGGCGGGCCCGACCGTGGCGAGCATCTCGTCGAGCCGGGCGCGCCGCGGCAGCGTGGTCGTGTGCTCGCGCACGGCGACGTTCTTGGGGTCGTCCTTGAGATCGCCCTCGAAGTGGTTGGTGACCGCGACTCGATCGGGATCGGCGAAAGTGCGGCGGATGGAGGCGGGATGACCGGGCGCGCGCTCGACGACGGCGAACCGGCCCTTGGCGTCGGCGACGAAGACGATGTGCGAGACCATCACCTCCTGCTTGGCCAGGATCGCGGCCGCCTCGTCCGTGTCGTGCGCCGACTGCAACACCTCGCGCAGGCTGAAGACGACCGGGAGCCCCGTCGTTCGCGGCTCGCCGGCGCGCGCGCCGTTGA
Organism: Polyangiaceae bacterium; assembly: GCA_035470765.1. Classification (GTDB taxonomy): domain Bacteria; phylum Myxococcota_A; class Polyangia; order Polyangiales; family Polyangiaceae; genus DASXHD01. Next base: position 10,285 of record DATIQP010000809.1, read on the forward strand.
CGAGCACCATCACGCCCTCGAGGTTCATCCCCGTGAGCACGCCCGACAGCCCGGGCCAGCCGACGCTCGCGTACGGGATGCGACCGTCCTCGCGCACGAAGTCGACGACCTTGTCGAGGTCGAACACGTCGCCGATCTCCATGTCGAACGCACGGCCGACGAGGGTGTGGCCGTCCCTGGTGGCGGCGGGGCCGAGCGCGAACGCCGAGCAACCGATGAGCGGCGAGTGCTCGAACGAGAGCGAGATGTCGTAGACGGAGTGCAGGAACACGACGCGCTGGTACGTCGGCATGTGCGAGGCGTTGGGATCCGGCGAGAAGGCCTCCGCGGCGGCGGCGAGCTCGCGGCGGCGTGGCTCGGGCACGTTGTCCTCGATGTGCCGGTAGCGGACGCGGCTGATGTCCATGATGAGCGCGCGCACGGGCGAGATCGGGACGAAGTGCGCGAAGCTGCCCCAGAGCGCGTTCTCGTCCGCCGTCATGTGATCGCCGAGCAGGCGGACGTGACGTTCGCCGAGCTGCTCGGGAGTGCCCTCGAGGTAGGCCTCGCGGACGCCGCCGCGCAGCGTCGTGTAGGCGGGGCCGACGAACCGGACGCCGCCGCGCTCCGTGACGTCTTCCTTCGGCGCGGTGACCTTCGGGGGCGTGAAGCCGGTGGTGGC
>DATIQP010000810.1:0-14527 GCA_035470765.1 Polyangiaceae bacterium
AGGCGAGGGCCAGCTCGCCCCGGTACGTGCGATGGCCCCCGATGCCCTCGTAGTCGTCGAGGAGATCGCCGCACCCGTACAGCACGAGCTTGCCTTTGTGGATCTCAATCGGGCGAGGGTGGTGCGACGAGTGCCCGTGCACCACGTCGACGCCGCGATCGATCAGCGCGCGAGCGAAGCGCACGTGCGCGCTCGGCACCTCGTAGCCCCAGTTGGAGCCCCAGTGCACCGAGGCGACGACGATGTCGTGGGGCCGTCTGTTCGCTCGCACGCGCTCGCCGATCGCGTCGGCGGTGCGGTCGGACAGATCGGCCAGGAGATCGATCCCGGGGCGCCCGGGCTCCGCCCGCCAGCTCGCGGGGATGCCACTCGAATCGTCGCCCAGGCCGAAGACGAGCGCTCGCCCGCCGCCGTGGAGGGGGACCGCAGCCGGCCTCTGCGCTTGCTCGAGCGAGCGCCCGGCTCCCGCCACCGCGATCCCGGCCTTTGCGAGGGAGTCGAGCGTCTCGAACAACCCGGAGCGGCCCCAGTCGAGCACGTGGTTGTTGGCCAGCACGCAGACGTCGATCGCCGCGGCGGATAGGCACGCCACGTTCTCGGGGTGCATGCGGTAGTGGACGCCCTTGCTCGGATCGTGCTCGCCGTCCCGAGTGATGCTCGTCTCCAGGTTGACGATGCGCGCGTCGGGTGCGTCCCGCTCGAACCGCTCCAGCGCGTCGCCCCAGACGTACTCGGGGGCGACGTTGCGAGCGATCGGCCCGCTGACCTCCTCGGCGAGCGTCACGTAGTCGCGCGCGTCGCGCACGTACGGCTCGTGCAGGACCGGGTCGGACGGATGGGCGAGGATCTGATCGATCCCACGCCCAACCATCACGTCGCCCGCGAGGAGCAGCCTCGTGCTCAAACGTGCGGCCGTCGTTCGTCGGGTAGGTCCGCGATCCGCGGCGGCTTCGTCCAGCGGTCTTCGCCGTCGTCGAAGACGCCGCCTCTCCGCAGCGCGCAGTCGAAGCACAAGAAGGCGTCGTCGCTGATCGCGAACGCGCGATCGAGGGCCGGCGCGATCGTGGCCCCGCAGTCGAAACACTCCACCAGCTCTTCGGCTTCGGTTCGGTGCATGAAGTGGAGCCTTGCAAGCCCCGCACCCGGTGGCCCCTCCGGGGGTCGAACCCGGACGCTCTCGCGAGCCGCGGATTTTAAGTCCGCTGCGTCTGCCATTCCGCCAAGGGGCCGCGGTCGACGAATCTAGCGCAGCCGCGGCCTCAGCGCTGCGCGCTCGGACGGGGCCCCTCGCGGGGCGGCAACGCAGGCTCGGCGCGCTCGGCGCGCTCCTTGATGCCCACGAGCATCTTGCGCTCCATCACGAAGTGCGCGGGCTCCCAGAAGAGGCCGAAAACAGCGAAACCGGGATGTTCGCGGGGATCGCCGAGCGGGGTGCGGGCGATGAGCCTGGTGGACTCGCCGCCGGCGGGGAGCAGGACGAACGAGCCCCAGTAGCGCAGCACCAGCAGGCGCCCCTCTTCCACGCGCCACACCTTCCAGCCCAGGTCGCGCGTGCCGAGCCAGCCATCCGGCGCCGCGCGGATGAGGTCGCCCTCGTGCAACGTCTGCATCTCCGGGTCGACGCGCTCGATGTTCTGGATCCGTAGCCCGAAGAGGTACTCGAGCCACCGGTAGCTGTAGAAGCCTCCGCGGCCTTGCCCGATCTGCACCAGCCAGCTCCAGACGCGCTCCGGCGGCGCGCGGATCGTCACGGCGTTCTGGTACACGACGTCGTCGGGCTTCATCTCCATCGCGTCGTCGCCCGGGAGCGTCGCGCGCAGCTCCGACGGGCGGCTACCCCAGTGCGCGTAGACGGGCCAGAGCAAGGTCAGGCCTGCCGTCGCCGCCAGGGCGACGTAGCGCAGCGCGCGACGCGGCGCGCGATCGCGCGGGACCCGAAGCAGCAGCACCTCCATGCGCCACGTCATGGCGACCGTGAGGATGACGACCGCGTCGACCAGCACGCCGAACCACATGGCAGGGCTCCACGCCAGCGCGAGCAAGACGAGGGACAGCAGCGCCGCGCCCGAGGCGAGGCGCGACGCCACGCGGACCTTGTGGAGCATGGCGAAGCCTGCGTGGACGAAGCGCGTGGTCACCCACGCCCACAGCAGGGCTCCGACGAGCAGCCGAGGGGTCCGCTCGTAGGCGAGCGCATGGTGCGTGAGCCACATCCCGGCGCCGGCGTGGGCGAAGCCGTGGAGGATGAGCACCACGGCCAAGAAGCGGCGGAGCCAGCGACTCATGGCGCACCTCGATCTTCGAAACACCACCTCGCAAGGCCCGTTCCACCCGAGCGTTGCGGTGGGAGCTCGAGCTGAGGTTCAATGCCCCATGGTTCGTATCGTTCTGACGGGGGGGCCCGGCGCCGGGAAGACCGCCATTCTGGAGATGCTCCGCCACGCGCTCTGCGCCCACACCGCGTTCGCGCCGGAGACGGCGAGCTTGCTCTTCCGCGGCGGCTTCCCGCGCGACACGGCGGAGGCGTCGCGCTGCGCGGCGCAGCGCGCGATCTTCCACGTGCAGACGGAGATCGAGAACGTGTTCTCCGCGCGGGTCGGCCTGCACTCGTTGCTCTGTGACCGAGGCACCATCGACAGCGTCGCCTACTGGCCTCAGACCGCCGAGTCCTTCTGGCGCGAGCTCGGCACGACGGTCGAGTCGCAGCTCGCGCGCTACGACGTCGTCATCCACCTGCGCGTGCCGTCGATCGAGGAGGGCTACCACACCAACGGTGCCCGCACCGAGACCGCCGAGCAGGCCGCGGCCATCGACGCGCGCATCGCCGAGGCGTGGAGCAAGCACCCGCGCGTGCACGTCATCCCGCCGACCCGGTTCTTTCTCGAGAAGGCGCGGCACGTGCTGGCGCTGGTGGCCAAGGAAGTGCCGGAGGAGTGCAGCCCACCCGTGTCGATCTGAAGTGTGACTTCTGCCTCAGGAGGGGATCATGCTCGCGCGCCCGAGGACGCGGGCGAGCTCGACGGCGAACGTGGCGTAGTCGACTGGCTTGGCGATGACGACGGGCGGCGGGTCGAGGTGCGCGCGCGCGATGTGCTCCGGGTAGCTCGTCACGAAGACGACGGGCACGTCCGGCGCGAGCTTGCGTGCCTCGGCGTGCAGCGTCAGGCCGCTCAGGCCTGCGACGACGAAGTCCGAGACGATCACGTCGAACGAGGGCGGACGCGCGAGCCGCGCCATGGCCGTCACGCCGTCGTCGTAGAGCTCCACCACCCAGCCGTCCTCCTCGAGCATCGTCGCGAGGCGGCGGGCCGATCGCGTGTCGTGGTCCGCCAGCATCAGGCGCGGCGGGGCCATCAGACCTTCCCCGCGGCGTGCGCCTGCCGGGCCGCCCACATCGAGGCGGAAGCGCTCGTGACCACGCCGACCACACGTCCGGCTCCCATGACGACGATGTGATCGATGTCACCGGCCAGCGCCGACAGGGCGTCGTCCGCGGAAGCAGACTCCAGCATGCTCACCAGCGAGGGTCTCATGACGTCGCGCGCGAGGCCACCGAGTTGCGAATCCGCCAGCGCTTCTCGCGGGATCACGCCGACGGGGCGGCCGCGATCGACGATGACGGCCAACGATGCGTCCGGCACGGCGCCCAGCAGGCTCTCCACGTCGGAGACGTTCTCGTGAGCCTCCACGCAGACGAGGCTCGGCTCGACGAGCTCGGAGATGCGTTTGGCGCTGCCGAGCGCGTCCTGCCAGCAGACCACGTGAAGCCCATCCTCCGCGACGAGGTCCTTGCACTCCGGGCACTCGCGCAGCGATTTCCACTCGCCGGTGTTCGGACACAAGACGAACGTCGTCGCGCGGAGCGCTCCGAGCTGTGGCAACCGCAAGCGTACGCAGGTCAGCGCCATGACACGGATCCATGATGCGCGCAGCACGCCCGCGCGTGAAGCGGAGACACGAGCTGGGAGCTTCCGGCCGCCATGTCGACGAGGCCGAGCAGGAGGACTGCAACCCCCGCGCCACGGCGGAGCCAGGACCGGGTGGACAAGAGCGCGGACACGTGGGTGGCGAGCGCGCCGACCGCGAGCAGGACCGGAACCGTCCCGGCGCCGAAGGCGAGCATCGTGAGCGCGCCCGAAGCGGGCGTCCCCGAAGCCAGGGCGAGGCCGAGCGCCGCGTACACCAGCCCGCAAGGCAAGAGCCCCCAGAGCGCGCCCACGCCGAGCGCCGAGGCTGAGGTGGTCGCGGGCAGGAGGCGGCGAGCCAGAGGCTGCACCCGCCGCCAGACCGGCGCCCCGACGCGCTCGATCGTCGCGAAGCGCGGCAGCAGCCCCGCCAGATAGAGGCCCGCGCCGACCACGAGCACTCCGGCGCCCAGCCGGAGCGCGGCGGTGACCGTGCCGGCGAGCGGCGTGCGATCCAGGATGGAGCCGAAGCCGCCCACGAGCGCGCCCAGCGCGGCGTAGGAGGCGACCCGGCCGACGTTGTACGAAAGAGCGAGCCGCACGGACTGCGATCTCCGCCCGATCGGAACGAGCCCGCCGCAGAGCACCGACGCGACGCCTCCGCACATGAGCGCGCAGTGCGAGCTGCCGAACAGTCCGAGCAAGAGCGCGGGGAGCAGCGCGAGGCCCGTCATGGTCATTCCCCGAGGAACCTGACGTTCGACTCGACCCTGTCGTCGGCGTCCGAGGTGCGCACGACGCTCACGTGAACGACCGCGTCGTGGAGGTGGAGCGTCCGCGGGGCGATGACGAAGAGCGACGCGTGCGCCTCGGCGAGCGAATCGAGCTCGACGTGCGAGATCGGCAGCACGACGGTTGCGCCGGGCGGCGCGTCGACCTTCAGATCGAAGCCCTGGTGCGACCCCATCTTGTTGACGAGGTGCACGTCGAACCCGTTGCGAACGGATTCACCGTCCAGGACGTACGGCGCGCCGGGGAGGCGGATGACCGTCGCCTCGAAGTCCGTGCGCGTGCGCAGCGCGAAGAACGCGACCACGGCGCCGACGACCATCAGCACCGTGTAAAGGACGATACGCGGGCGAAGGATGCTCGTCCGCTCGCCCGCCAGGCCATGCGGCGAGTCGTACCGGATGAGGCCGCGCGGGCGCCCGAGGCGGTCCATGATGTCGTCGCACGCGTCGATGCACGCCGTGCACGCGACGCAGTCGAGCTGCAGCCCGTCGCGGATGTCGATGCCCGTCGGGCAGACGGCGACGCACCGGCCGTCGTCCACGCAGTCGCCCGCGCCTTCGGTCCCCTTCTTGCCGCGCGGCTCGCCGCGCTTGGTGTCGTACCCGACGACCAGCGAGTCGTCGTCGAGCAGGACCGACTGCAGGCGCCCGTACGGGCAGAGCACCACGCAGAACTGCTCCCGGAAGAGCGCGAAGTTCACGTAGAAGAGCGCCGAGACGCCGACCGCCCACGCGAACGCCTCGGGGTGCTCGGCCGGGCTCTCTTGGACCATGTGGAACACGGCGCGCAGGGATACGAAGTACGACAAGAACACGTGCGCGATGATCACCGACACGACCACGAAGAGCGCATGCTTGACGATCTTGCGCCACGTCCGCGCGAAGCTCGGCGTCGCGTCGCGGCGCAGGTGCTCGTTGCGCGGGCCCTCGATCCAGCGCTCGATCGGGCGATACACCGCGTCGAGGAAGACGGTCTGCGGGCAGGCCCAGCCGCACCACGCCCGGCCGGCGAGGGCCGTGACGTAGACGAGCGAGAAGCCCGCCCCCGACAACAGGAAGAAGACGAGCCACGCGTCCTGCGCGTTGAAGGTCGCCCCGAAGAGGAAGAACTTCCGGTGCTCGATGTCCAGGAAGACCGCGGGCGCGCCGCGGACCGGGACCCACGGCAGGGCCGCGGCGAAGATCACGAGGATGGCGAGGACGATCCTGCGGGCAGTGTGGAAGCGCCCGCGGACATCCGCGACGACGATGTGTTTACGCTTGCCGGACGCGAGGATCGACCCGCGTACGTCATCGGCGTCGTCGACGATGGGCAAGTGCACAGGCCCCATGGGTCACATGGTGTCCTTGTCGCCCTGCGGAGCTTTTCCGTTGGCGACGTTCGATCCCCGGAGCGTCAGCACGTACGCCACCACCGCCGCGACCTTGTCCTCGCCGAGCTGCGGACCCCACGAGGGCATCCCTTTGTCGGGGACGCCGTCGTGGACGGTCTTCCAGATTTGGTCGGGCTTGCCGCCGTGGAGCCAGAATTCGTCGGTGAGGTTGGGGCCGATGACGCCTCCGCCGTCCGCGCGGTGGCACGGCGCACACGTCGTGACGAAGACCTGCTTGCCGTCGTCCACGCTCTTGGCGCTCTTGCTCATGGCGACCAGCGCCTCGGGCGACATCTTCCCGCCCTTTTTCGCCTGTTCCATCCGGAGCGCGATCATTTCCTTTTCGTAACTCTCGCGCTGGGGATTCCACGCAGCGAGCTTCTGCTCGCCGTACCAATAGAGGATCGCGAAGACGACCGCGCCGTAGAGCGTGTACTGCCACCACAGCGGGAGACGGTTGTCGTGCTCGACGAGATCGTCGTCGTAGACGTGGATGGTCTGCGGCTCGGTCCCGTTCTTCTCCGCGGTCTTCTTCCCGGACTCAGGGGTCGCCATGGCCGTTCTCCTCTGGCTCGACTCGTCGTCCTTCGTCATGCATCAGCGGCAATTGCTCGACGTCGGAGTACGCCGCGCCCTTGCGTCTCATCGTGCGGACGACCACCACGAGGAAGACGGCGAGGAAAAGGACGAGGGCGCCGAGCGGCAGCCCCAGCACGGGCGAGTGGATGAGCAGCTCCTTGTGCACGGCTCACTCCTTCCCGCCGGGAACGTTGAGGCTGACGTTCACGCCGCCGGGCTTCGGCTGCGCCGGTTTCTGGCCGAGGCGCTGAAGGTACGCAATCAGAGCGACCACGTCCGAATCGGGCGACACCTGCTCGCCGTTCTGCTTCAGATCGTCCGCGATGCCTCGAGCCTGCGCCCGCGCGTCCTTCTCGGCGCCCTGGATGTCCGCGTCCTTGTAGGGCACACCGATGCTCCTCATCGCGGCGAGCTTGTCGGCCGTGCGCGAGAAGTCGACGGACTGCGTGGCGAGGAACGCGTACGGCGGCATGTTCGACCCCGCGGAGACGCTGCGCGGGTCGAGCATGTGGCGGAAGTGCCAGAGGTTGGGGTACTTCCCGCCCTCGCGCGCGAGGTCGGGCCCGGTTCGCTTGCTGCCCCACTGGAACGGGTGGTCGTACTGCGAGTCGGCGAGGGTGGAGGGCTCGCCGTAGCGTTGCTGCTCGAAGGTGAAGGGGCGGACCATCTGCGAGTGGCAGCCGTAGCAGCCCTCGCGGATGAAGACGTCCCGCCCTTCGAGCTCGAGCGGCTTGTACGGGCGCGCGGACGCGATCGCGTCCGCGTCGGGCTGCGCGATGAGCGTGGGGACGATTTCGGAGACGCCGCCGATGAGGACGGCGATCACCACCATCGAGGAGAAGATCAGCGCGCGGCCCTCGAGGGCGCGGTGCCAGCCCTTGCTGCTCGACTTCGCCGACGAGAAGGCCAGCGCGCCGAGGACGCCGACCGTGAACCCGATCGCGACGAACAGCAGGCTCGCGTACGCGTTGCTCACCAGGAACAAGCCGCCGAGCGCGCCGACGCCGACCGAGAGCACGACGGGCCCGCTGAAGACGACCTGGCGCCAGGGGATGACCGGCTCCGGCGCCACCACCGCCACCTCGAACGTCGGGTTGACGGCCTTTCCCGCGCGCGCCGTGACGACGAGGTTGTACGCCATCATGCACATGCCGGTGAAGTAGGCGAGGCCTCCGATGAGGCGCATCCAGTACATCGGGCGGATGGCGTTCACCGTCTCGACGAAGTTCGGGTACTGCAGCGCGCCGTCGGCCGTGGTGGCGCGCCACATCAGGCCCTGGGTGATGCCGCTCGTCCACATCGCGCCCATGTAGAGCAGGATGCCGAACGTCCCGAGGTAGAAGTGCGCGTTGGCCAGGCGCGTCGAGTGCAGCTTGGTGCCGTAGAGGCGCGGCACCATCCAGTAGAACATGCCGGCCGCCATGAAGCCGTTCCAGCCGAGCGCGCCCGCGTGCACGTGGCCGATGATCCAGTCGGTGAAGTGGGCGAGGCCGTTCACGCTCTTGATGGAGAGCAGCGGGCCCTCGAACGTCGCCATGCCGTAGAACGTCACGCCGGCGGCGAAGAACTTGAGCACCGGGTCCTGGCGGACCTTGTCCCACGCGCCGCGGAGCGTCATCAGGCCGTTGAGCATGCCGCCCCAGCTCGGCGCCCAGAGCATGACCGAGAAGATCATGCCGAGCGACTGCGCCCAGTTGGGCAGCGCGCTGTTGAGCAGGTGGTGCGGTCCGGCCCAGATGTAGATGAAGATCAGCGCCCAGAAGTGGATGATCGACAGCCGGTACGAGTAGACCGGCCGCTTCGCCGCCTTCGGCAAGAAGTAGTACATGATGCCGAGGATCGGCGTCGTCAGGAAGAACGCGACCGCGTTGTGCCCGTACCACCACTGGATGAGCGCGTCCTTCGCGCCGCCGTAGATCGAGTAGCTCTTGAGCGCGAAGACGGGGATGGCGAACGAGTTGACGATGTGGAGCACCGCCACCGTGATGATGGTCGCGATGTAGAACCAGACGGCGACGTAGAGGTGCTTCTCCGTGCGTCGGGCGAGCAGCCAGAAGAAATTGATCGCGAAGGCCACCCACACGATCGCGATCGCGATGTCGATCGGCCACTCGAGCTCCGCGTACTCCTTGGCCTGCGTGAAGCCGAGCGGGAGCGTGATCGCGGCGGCGACGATGATCGCCTGCCAGCCCCAGAAGTGGATGCCGGAGAGGAGCTTGCTCGGCAGGCGCGCCCGCACGAGGCGCTGCGTCGAGTAGTAGATGCCGGCGAACATCATGTTGCCGACGAACGCGAAGATGACCGCGTTGGTATGCAGCGGGCGGATGCGCCCGAAGTTGAAGTACGGCGGGAGGTTGGCCTGCCAGTACGCCAGCTGAAGCGCGATGATGATGCCGACGAGCATGCCGACGAGGCCCCACCCGACCGAGGCGAAGACGAAGAGCCGGGTGACGTCGTCGTCGTACTCGATGGTCTCGCGGTGCGCTTCGACGATGTTCGCCTGATAGTCGGCGGCGGCTTCAGACATGGTCGTCCTCGTCGAGCGGGCGCAGGGCGAGGCGATCGCCGTGGTCGAAGTCGCGCTGGACGGTCGTGAAGACGAACAGCAGCACCGAGCCGGTGACGAGGACGAGACTGACGAAAATCTGGAGGATCAGGACTTCCACAGCGAGCTCCTGGGTGAGAGGGAGGCGATGGTGGACAGGACGGTCGTGAGCGAGCTCAAGGGCATCAGGACGGCGCAGGCGACGGGGGACATCCAGCCGGCGCACGCCAGGGCCACGGCGAGCACGTTGTACGCCAGGGCGAGCGAGAGGTTCCGGCGCCGGACGCGCGCCATCTTCCTCGCCGCGCCGAGGGCGAGGCGCACGGGCGAGAGCCCCGGCGTCACGAAGTAGAAATCGCTGCGCGCCGCGAGAAACGGCCGCTCGATGCTCGGGGTACCGCCGCAGGTGGCCTCGGCGACGACGAGGCTGTCGTTGACCCCGTCGCCGATCATGAGGAGATCGCCGTGGTCGTGCTCGGCCACCCACGCGTGCTTCTCCTGCACCCCGCGCGAACCGATGGCGCGTGTCTCGGGGATGCCCGCGGCCGCTGCAGCGCGTCGCGTCCGCGCTTCGGTGTCGCCGCTCAGGAGCCAGACCTCGTAGCCCTCGCGTTCGAGCTCGGCGACCTCGCGCCGCGCGTCGGGGCGGAGCGCCTCCTCGGTCGACATCGACGCGAGCAGGGCGCCGTCGACGCCGAAGACCAGATCCGCGTCGCTCGAGGCGGCGGCGACGACCCAGTCGGCGCGACCCAGACGATACTCGCGATCGCGGTGGTGGACCGACACGCCGCTCGAGGGGTGGACCACCACGCGCGCGTCGCTCTCGATGTGCGCGTCCAGGTGGCGGAGCAGCGGCGCGCTCTTCGGGTGGTTGCTGCTCGCCGCGGCCGTCGCGAGCACGCGGCGCTGCTCCGGGTCGAGGCGCTCGAGCAACTCGGGATGGACGAGATCGAGGGTGCCCTGCGTGAGGGTGCCGGTCTTGTCGAACACGACCTTCCGAATGCGGGTCGCGCGGTCGAGGAAGCCCGGCGACCGGACGAACAGCCCGGCCCTGCGCAGACCCGCGAGGACGAGGTCGTAGCCGAGCGGCGTCGCGATGCCGAACGCGCAGGGGCACGTCACCACCAGCAGCGCGGTGGTCACCTCGAGGCTCCGGGCGAGATCCCGCGTGGCGAGCCACCAACCGGTGAAGCCGAGCGCCGCGGCCCCGAGCACCGCGATCACGTACAGCTTGGAGAGCCGGCTCCACCACGGCGCGCTCATCGCGGCGTCCTCGGGGCGCGGCGGCGGCGTGCGGAGCAGCTCGACGAGCGGCGAGGCGTCGAAGTCCTCGAGCAGCACGAGGGTCACAGGCTCGCGCTCCGCGGAGAAGGCCCCCGCGGGGATGCGTGCGCCCGGCGCGAGCTCGCGCGGATCGCACTCGCCGTTGATCCAGTCGAGCGAGAAGCTGCGCCCCCCGATTTCACCGGTCGCGCCGTCGAGGCGGGACGCGGCGGGGACCAGATCGCCGGGGGCGACGAGCAGCCGGTCCCCCGCGTGGAGCTCCGTGCACTTGACGGTCTCGACGCGGTCTCCGCGGAGCCTCCGGGCGAGCAGCCCGTCGGTGCCGTCGTTCTGGAGGAGCGTCAGCCGGTTGCGCTCCAGCACCCGCTCCTGGAGCCAGCGGCCCACGAGCATCAGGGCGATGAAGACGTTGAGTGTGTCGACGTAGATGCCGCTGCCGCGGTGGTTCGCGTAGGCGTAGACGGAGCCGGCGAAGGCGAGCGCGATACCGAGCGCGATGGGCAGGTCGAGGTGCAGGTAGCCGCGCCGGAGCCCCTGCCAGGCGGAGCGGAAGAACACCGAGCCGCCCACCGCCACGGCGACCGCGCTCAGCGCGAGGTTGATGCGCAAGAACGCGTCGTAGAGGAAGCCGTCGCGAAGGCCGGCGTACGTCGCGATCGCGAAGATCATCGTGTTCATCGCGATGGCGATGCACACCCCCAGGCGCCAGACCAGCTCGCTCGACCGCCGCTCGACGTCCTTGAGCGGCGGCCCGAACTGGTAGCCGAAGCGCTCCACGTCCGCGACGAAGCGCCGCAGATCGAACTCGCCCGATACCATCATCTGCACGCGCCCGATGGCCGGGTTGACGGAGAGGCCTGTCCCGCCGCCCTGCCGCTCGAAGACCTTCTCCATCAACCAGACGCAGGCGCTGCAGTGAATGCCCTGCACGTCGAGATCGACCCGGCAGGTGCCCGGAATGGCGCGCCGTGCCTGGTCGACGGCCTCCAGCCACTTGGCGTCGCGCCGGGCGCCGACGGGATCGGCCACGGGGACGCCGCGCGGCCCTCTCAGCTCGTAGTAGCGGTCGAGGTGCTCGCTCCTGAGCAGCTCATGGACGGCGCGGCAGCCCCCGCAACAAAATGGGGCGTGCTCGCCAGCCTCGACGGGAAGACCGCAGTGGAGGCAGAGAATGGCCGCCGCAGGGAGGGAGACAGCCGTCACGGGCGCCGCGCAGTTCACGGAGCGTGCCACCCTTCCGATCGGCAATTTTCCGTCGGCAAGGCCTGCGCAGGCCTGCAAGCGGCGCGTGGTCTACGCAGATCCTGCGCGTCACACTGTTTCAACTAGGACTAGCGGCCGCCGGTCGTCTGCGCGGGTGGTGTGCCGATGGGGCACGCAGCCGCCTCAGCAGGGTGCGCACCGTGGAGACCGGGAGGCGGCGCTCGGCGAAGGGGTAGAGCAGCTCGCCCTCCGTCGCCGCGTGGGCGCGCAGCTTCTCGCAGAAGCGGTCGACGACCTCGGCCCGGAGGGTGTGCAGCTCGAAGGCGAGCCCGATCTCGCCGAGCATCGCCCGGAGCTCCGTGTGGGTGTGCACCAGCCCCTCGGCCGCCTGCGGATCTTCGGCGGCGAGCAGGGGGATGATGAACATCTCCTCCACGTTCATGTGCGTGAGCACCGCGGACTCCAGCCGTTCCCAGGTGGCCGGTGCGAGGGTGCGGTCTTCGGCGCGCACCTGATCGGCGAGCTGGCACAGCATCGTGTCCAAGGCGGCGTGGTCGTCCTGGAGGACGACGCGCGGATTCTGGGGTTCTGCCGGGTGATGCTTCACGGCCACCGCTTGTGCAGCCGGTGTGCCCGAGCGCGTTTGCCGGGATTCGCCGAAGATTTCCCTCGATCCGCCGCAGCGCGCGCGTGCTCTGTGCACCGAATGCGCGGCGCGGCGGTCAGTCGGGCTTCAGGCTGCTGCCGTGGATGTTGTTGGTGCCGCGCCCGACGCCGTACTCGTTGAGGCGGTACTGGACCGTGCGCACGCTGATGTCGAGGATCTCGGCGGCCTTCGAGGTGGAGCCGCCCACGGACTCCAGCGTCGTCAGGATGGCGTAGCGCTCGATCTCGGCCATCGTCGCGCCGGGGATGCGGAGCGGACCGAGAGAGCCGACCGCCGCCTCGAAGGGCAGGTCGTTCTCGTCGATCTCGTGGCCGTCCGTGAGGACGACCGCTCGCTCGATGGCGTTCTCGAGCGCGCGCACGTTGCCCGGCCAGCGGTGGCCGAGGATCTTGGTGCGGGCCTTCTCGGTGAACCCGTCCACGCGCTTGTGGTTCTCCTGGGCGAACTTGCGCAAGAAGTGGGTCGCGAGGACCAGCACGTCGCCGCCGCGGACGCGCAGCGGGGGCATGTCGATCTGCACGACGTTGAGCCGGTAGTAGAGGTCTTCGCGGAAGCGACCGTCGCGCACGTCCGCCGCGAGATCGCGGTTGGTCGCGGCGAGGAGGCGCACGTCGACGGAGATGGGTTCGCTGTTGCCGACGCGCTCGAACGTCCGCTCCTGCAGGACCCGCAGCAGCTTGATCTGCGTGGCCATCGGCACCTCGCCGATCTCGTCGAGGAAGAGCGTGCCGCCGTTGGCCTGCTCGAAGCGGCCCACGCGGCGCCGATCGGCCCCGGTGAACGACCCCTTCTCGTGGCCGAACAGCTCGCTCTCGAGCAGCGTCTCGGCGAGCGAGGCGCAATGGACGGCGACGAACGGCGCCTTGGCACGCGGCCCGATGGCGTGGATGGCGCGCGCCAGCTCGCCCTTGCCGGTGCCGCTCTCTCCCGTGATGAGGACGGTCGCTCGGGCAGCCGCGACCTGCCGCGCCACGCGGTAGACCTTCTGCATCGCCGGGCTCACGCCGACCAGGCCCTGGAGCCCTTCGCCGTCGCGCTCGCGCAGCTGGCGGCGCAGGTTCTCCGCCTCGACGCGCAGCTCGCGGCGCTCGAGCGCGCGCTCGATGGCGAGCACGAGCGCGTCGAAGTCCACGGGCTTGGTGAGGTAGTCCTCGGCCCCGGCGCGCATCGCGTTCACGGCAGAGCCCACGTCGCCGAAGGCGGTCGTGACGATGACCGGCACCTCCTGATCGAGCTCGCGCAGGTGCTTGAGCAGCTCGAGGCCGTCCATCTCCGGCATCTTCAGGTCCGTGACGACCACGTCGGCCGTGGTGTCGCGGAACAGCGTGAGCGCCGCGGCTCCGTCCGCCGCGACGAGCACGTCATAACCCTCCTGCGTGAGCAGCTTCTCCAGGCCCGCGCGCGCGCTCGCCTCGTCGTCGACCACCAGGACTCGTGCTTTCTTGTGCGTCATAGGTACCTGCCCCACGGCTTGCGCCGCGATGGTTTCACTCCGGTTCGAGGGGGAGGGATACACGGAAAATCGTCCGCCCCGAGCCACTCTCCACGCTCACATCGCCCCCATGATCGGTGACGATGCGATGTACGATGGGGAGCCCCAGCCCCGTTCCGCTCGGTTTGGTTGAAAAGAAGGGGTCGAAGATAGGGGCGTCCTGGTCGGGTAGGCCAGGGCCGTCGTCTTCGATCTCGAAGATGACGCGCCTGGGCTGCCGCCGCACGCGCAAGGTCACCGTGGCCCCGCCGCCGGACGCAATGGCTTCGATGCTGTTGCCCATCAGATTCAAGAGGACCTGCTCGATCTTCGCTGGGTCTACGTCGAGATGGGGATCGCGTGTGGGAAAGTCCAGGGTGAGGCGGGCGTGGGCCGCTTCGGCCTTGTGGGCCAGCAGCTGCATCGCCCGATCGCAGAGGGCGCGCGCGCTCGTCGGCCTCCGCTGCGGCGGCTTCGGCCGGGCGAAGTCGAGGAACTCGGTCACGAGATCGGCGAGGCGCTGGATCTCGTCGCTGACGACGTGCACGGCCTCCAGCATGTCGGGCGTGGCGTTCTGCTTGCGCAGTGCGCGGTCGAGGAAGGAGACGTGGAGCCGGGCCCCGTGGAGCGGGTTGCGGATCTCGTGGGCGAGGCCGGCGGCGAGCGTCCCCACCGCGGCGAGCTTCTCCGTCTGCTTCTGCTGCTCGCT